>CAJKNS010000005.1 GCA_905201305.1 uncultured Eubacteriales bacterium | reverse complement strand
GCGCCATCCACCACGTCTACGTCCTCCATCCGGTTTCCCGCAGAAACTTCCACAATAATTTTTGAGCCGTAATAGTGGACGCAATCCGCCACCTGAGAAATATAGTTCTCCACGCTGGGATTACTGACGTCGTACATGGGAAAATGCTGCTCGTCCCAATTAAACGCCTCACGCTGCTTGTCGTTGCTCATATCGGCGTAGCAGATTACCGCTGCGCCATTCTTTGCGATGCCGCTGTAAAAGCTGATGATCGGGTCCGCGGGAAAGCATTCCGGTCCCTGTTGGGTTTTGGGCAGCGCATTGGGGAAAAACAGTCGATTTTTAATCAGCGCATTTTTGAGTACCAGCGGCTGATTCAAATGAGAAAAGTTTGCGTTCATGAATGGTTCTCCTTACCGGTTGTTAAATCTGGTCACTGCGCCCTGATAGGCTGCAATGCATTCTTCCGTTCCCAGCTCTCTGCATACGTTCTGGAACTCCTCATACTGGGAAGATATATCCTGCTCTCCAGTTACAAACTTCAGAAGATTTTCCATCGCATAGGTTTCAATATCCGTGGCATAGGCATTGTAAGTTTCGGACTCCTCCTCATCCAGCGCCACTGCGGAGGAAATGCGGTAGGCTGCCGTGGAGCTGTTTGCCCAGGTGTCAACGCAGTCCCACTCCCAATCTCCATAGCCTGTGGTTTCCCGGGTGGGATCCAGCTTGGTGGGCATGGTGTCCGCCAAGGAGAACAGCGAGCGGGCTTCAAACTCCGACATACCGTCCGGATTGTTCAAGACCAAATCGGTATAGGTCCATTTTCCATCGGAACCATATTCCCAGGACTTTCCCTCAATGCCATAGTTGGCAAGCTTGACGCCGTCCTCAGTAAACCAGAAGTTCAGCCATCTCAACGCCAGGGGCACATTCTCACAGCCGGTGGTTACGGAGATAGCAGCACTGCGGATACGATCCCGTTTTGCGCCAAACTGGTTGACGTTGCCTTCCTTTAATACGGGATAGGGCATTGGGCTCAGAGAAACCTGATTCCCTTCAAAGTTTTGGAGGTCCATATCCGAGAGGTTATTGCAATAGAAAATGCCCGCCTGACCGCTGTAATAAACGCTTTTATAAGCATTATCCCGTTCGCCGCCTCTGGACACAAAATCCCGGTTGACCAGCCCGGTATCATACCACTGCGCCAGCTTCTCCAGGAAGGTCCGATAGCCATCCTCCAGAAATACCGACTTGACCGTACCGTTCTCATTGTAAAGCCAGGTTGCATAATTCATGGGATTGGACGCTTCCGCCATATAATCCGCCTCGCCCCATGCGCTGGCAATACTCTCAAGATTGGGACGGAGCAGCATCGGATCGCTCAGCCCCAGCTGATCCCGGAATGCGGTCAGCACCGCTTCCCACTGATCGATGGTCTTGGGCATGTCCATTCCCACCTGCTCCAGATAGTCTGTACGAATGACCCAGCCCTGACTAACAACTGCTCCCGATGCCACCTGGTAGATTGCCAGATACCGTCCATCGTCATTGACCACAGATTTGTGAATTTCATTCTCCTCAGAGATGAAGCTCAGATAATCGGGGGCATTTTCCGTCATTTCATCTGTAAGATCTACAATGAATTCGTCTGCCAGCGCCTTATTCAAACTGCCGCCATAATTGGTGGTCACATTGCTGCACAGATCCGGATAATCCCCGGATGCCACCATCAGTCCGAACTGATCCGCCAGTGTCTCATTGCTTGCGGTACTGAAGGATACATGCACGTTGGTCAGCTTCTCCGCCTCCGTAAATCCGTCCAAATCCTCCATCTTGTTAATGTACTGCTTAATGTGGTCCGGAATACAGACAAACATGGTAAGCTCATCCGGCTCCTCGGACACCACCCAGAGCGTCTCCTCCACGCTTTCGGCTTCCTCCGCCGCGCTTTGCACCTCCGCTGCGGATTCCTGCTGCGGCGCCTCTGCGGCAGTCTCTGTCACCGCCGCTGGTGCAGACGCTGCCTGTTCGGATTTTACGGTTTCTCCTCCGCAGCCTGAAAGCAGCGTCAGCGTGCACGCCATTGCCAGCACTGCCGAAAGTAGTGATTTCCATTTCATAACTTGTTCCTCCTTTTTGTTGTATGAGAGGATTATATGGAAGGAAAGTCGAAAAAACAGCCCGTGAAATAACCGAACCTCCGAAATGCGGATTGTGCAATCCATGGAATCTGCACGCGCTTTCGCCAAAGTTCCCACCGCAGATTTATGGATTCCATCCAAAAATTGCTGCGGCAATGGATTGGTTCATGGTCTTCAGCGGAGAATATGCCCCGTTCCGGTTTTCGTAAAAGCAGTGAAATATATGTTGGCGCCAGCATTCTCAAATCAAAGTAATTATGATATAATAGCATGGCGGGTGATTCGTCTTTCCTTCACCGAAAACGGAGCAGCGCACAGGAAAAGAGGGTTCAAATGGAGCTGAAGCAACTGCAATACTTTCGGAGAGCTGCACAAAAGAATAGCATTTCAAAGGCAGCAGAGGAGCTATATATCACGCAGCCTGCCATGAGTCGATGCATTAAGCGGTTAGAGGATGAGGTTGGCACTCCGCTGCTGGAACGGAAGCAGGATGGCGTTTTCCCAACCAAAGCCGGCTCCGTTTTCCTCAAGGAACTGGACGAAGCCCTTGTCCATCTGGAACGCGGTCTGGAAATGGCACGAATCGCAGCGAACCAGGAAAGCCCCATACTATCTATTGTTTACAGCTTTGAAGATCTGGATTTAACCCTTGTGGAGGCATTTCATCATGATTTTCCAGACATCCGCACGAACCTGGAAATTCTTCCTCCCGACCAGGCTTTTCGGGAACTTCTTGCTGGAAAAGCCGACTTTGCCGTAATTCCAAATCCCGATGACCATGTGGGCATTTGCTGCGATCACCTGTTTACCGAGGAGGTTTTTCTCTCTGCCGCGGAAGGCAACCCGCTGTTTCAGCGAGAATCCGTTCAATTATCCGAGCTCAATGGCATGTCATGTATTTGCAACGAAGTCTCCTTCAGTTGGAAGGAAATTGAGAACATTTGTCGCGACAACCATATTCATTTAACGCTTCAGCTGTCCAGTAATAACCATCAGGCTGCGGGACGCTTTAAAAACCTGATGCACAGCATGATGTTTATTCCGTCCAGCATTGTTTATCATGAGCGTCCGGAAGCCGATACCAGGCAGCTAACGCCTCCTGCACGCATTATCCCCAATGTTTTTCAGCGAAGAATCTATGTTGCTTATCCCAAGGACAAGCATATGAGCGACGCAGAGCGTCATTTCCTCAGTTTGCTGAAAGGCTCATACCGGAGAAAGCAGGCAGAACTGGCACAATGGCAGAAGTAACGAACATCTCCTGCTGCTGAGTCAATCCGATAAGCCCGCAGCCCTTCCGCGTCATTATAATACATTGCCATTGACTGTCTTACCAAAAAGCAGAACTCGCATAAAAAACACCTACCGCATCCGCCTTTTGTGGGGATGCGGTAGGTGTTCTTTGTTGTTCCGTGTTTACAGTTCGCCCTCGTATGCCTGCCGATAAATCTCAATAATCTGGTCTTTCTTTGCCTTTCTGGGATTGGTGACAGCGCAGGCGTCCTTCATGGCGTTCTCTGCCATAATCTCAAAGTCCTCCGGCTTGACGCCCAGCACCTTCAGATTTGCAGGGATGCCTACAAAATCCGCAAAGCTCTTGATTCCGCCGATCACCGCCATTGCCTTGTCCGGATACAGTCCGGTGCTGAAATGCTCGTCAATGTTCATTGCCTGACCGATTTCCACAATTCGGTCATAATTGCCGATGATATTGAACCGCTCCACATAGGGAAGCAGCAGCGCATTGCAGACACCGTGGGGCAGGTCGTAAAATCCGCCCAACTGATGCGCCATGGCATGAACATAGCCCAAAGACGCATTGTTAAAGGCAATGCCCGCAAGGTACTGGGCATACGCCATCTTGTCCCGTGCCTTCATGTAATCGCCGTTGGCTACCGCCTTGGGAAGATAATGACCAATCATCTCCATTGCCTTCAAGGCAGCCGCATCGGTCAAGGGATTTGCATCGGTGGAAACGTAAGCCTCAATGGCGTGGGTCAGTGCATCCATGCCGGTGGCGGCAGTGAGGGATGCAGGCATGCCCTTATGCAGCTCGGCGTCGTTCACTGCCACCTTGGGGGTCACGCGCCAGTCGATGATGCACATTTTTACCTTCCGGGCGGTATCTGTGATAATGCAGAACCGGGTGATTTCCGATGCGGTACCTGCGGTGGTATTGATGGCAAGCAGCGGCGGAACATCCGTATGCAGCTTGTTGACGCCCTCATAATTCTGAATCTTACCGCCGTTGGTGGCAACAATCGCAATCGCCTTGGCGCAGTCGTGGGAGGATCCGCCGCCCAGAGAAATCATGCTGTCGCAGTCATGTGCCTGATAGAAGACAAGACCAGCCTCCACATTGGTATCCTTGGGATTGGGCTCTGCACCCCCAAATACCGCAGATTCAATTCCGGACTGCTTTAAAATATTCTGAATCCGCGCAGTCATGGGATGGGTTGCAAGGAAGCTGTCGGTCACGATCATGGTGCGTTTTCCGCCGAGGCTGTCCATCAGTGCGCCAACTTCCTCTACGGAGCCTGCGCCAAAAACGTTGCGGGTGGGGAGATAGTAATAAGTAGACATCATATAACCTTCTTTCTTTCAGGGAGCGGGAGGACTTAGTAATTCTCCTTTATGTGATCGAATGCCTTTTTCGGGATCGCTAGCAAATCCAGATCAGGGTCGGAAATGGACAATGCATCGGGAACGCTGTCCAGGCGTTTCCCTGTGCCTAATTTCATTATAGCTTTGTGCGCAACAAATTCCCTGTCAAAAGTCACGAACATTTTTCTTTAGCATGTGCATTATGACAGGGTGCGAGAAGTGTACATTCTCCTGTCCAGTGGTCGTCATCCGCTCCCCCTAAGCCCGTACAAAAGGAATTTACATTTCTCCTGCAATTGGCTATAATGATAATATGGAAAACAAAAGATGGGGGCGAAAAGCAGTGGAGCTGTCTGAATGTATCTTTTATACCGGCGGACTGGAAGCAGAGATTCCGAACCCGGTGGTCGCCAGAGATGCGGTAGATGAGCTGTTTACCCATTCCGATGGCGTTTCCGCCCCCTTTTTTCAGGAGCTGAAACAGCTGGGCATTCGCTTGCCGGAGCCGCCAATTCGGGTGGTCAGTCTCACGCCCAGTCCGATAGAGATTCCGTTTCTCCTGGATGGAGCCAGAGCCTTTGCCTCAGATATGCGCAGACTTCTTCCATCCTTTGTGGAAGAAACGGGACTGTTCTATTATGTGAATGGTCGAATTCAGGGAATCGTGTCCACCAAAAACCAGTCAGCAACAAGGCGGCTTTATGACGGGCTCCACAGCCTGGTATGCTGCGATCCAACTGAGCGAAAGCCCCACGCAGCAATCAGCAACTGTTATGGCAGCTTGTCGGACATCAGCAGAGCCTGTGACGAAAATCAGGAAGCCCTTCAGTTTGAGCGATTCCTGACAAAGCCCATTGAAGTCATTGTGCAGCCCAGGGACTTCTTTCTTTACGGCATTGCATTCCGTCAGGATCGGGACGAGGATATATTCGGCACGCTGTCCCAGCGGATCTGCAATGCTATGATAATGGATGACCGAAGCCGCGGTCACCGAACCCTGGACGAAACACTGGATTATATGGTGGATCGTTTCCCGCGGATTTCCGGGGTGCATATGCGGACGCTGCGATTCTGCCACGCTCTGGAATTGACTCTGGTGGGTGCGGATCTCATTGATCGGCTCTTCGTCCAGGAATTCCATCTGCTTCAGGAGGTCATTGAAGCCGACAACGAGGCGCTGCTGCGGGATACGTTCCACAGAAAGCTGGACGAGATCTATGACTATGCAGCGGAGCGGAAGCAGCTGCGTCATGGAGCGCAAATGGGGCGGGTGGCAGCGTATATTGACGGAAATCTGACAGACGCAATGCTGTCGATCCCCACCATTGCCGAGAACTTTGGCATGACGGAGGAAAAGCTCTCTGCGGCATTTCGGAGCTATTTTCAGGAAACCATTCCGAACTATATCCACCAGCGCCGGGTGGCTTATATCAAGAAGCAGCTTCTGGATACCAAAAAGCCCATTCGTGAAATTTCTCTGGATGCAGGCTACGTGAGCCTTGCCACAATGAACCGTGCCTTCTGCCGTTTGGAAGGAATTTCTCCGGGGCAGTATCGAACCAAGCACCGGAAGCTCCGGGAACCATAAGCAAAAGCAGCCCATGGTTGGGCTGCTTTTTATTTATCTCATTTTCCTGTAAAACTGATCATCTCCCCGGATCGTATTTACTTTTTCCCTGCGGGCTTTTACACTAAGCTTATCGTATTGGGTAATCCCCGCAGAAAGTGAGGCTGAGTGATGAAAGCATACACAAGTGAACAGTTGGTCGGCATATTTGAAGATCAGCGGGACCTGAAAAACCTCATGGGAAAGGTCTGCTATACCATGCTGCTCAAGCAGGAGGATCAGATGCTCTCCCGGTTCTGGTCTTCCCGGGCGGATATCTGCTTGGGCATCAATCAGGGCTGGTATCTGGGGCAGGACGCTGTGGGCGGCTATTATGATGCCGTTTACCGGCACACCGCCGAGGCAACTGAGTTTCTGAAAAAAGCCTTTCCGGATCGGATGGAAAAGCTGACGGAACAGGAGCAGTTCGGCGCAGGCTCCATGGATGTAAAGCCCATGGATACCGCAGTCATTGAGATTGCAGGCGACGGTGAAAGTGCCCGGGGCATCTGGTACTCCCGGGGCACCTATAATGATCTGACACCCCAGGGTCCCCTGGCTTTCTGGAAGCTGGGAATCTACGCCTGTGATTTTGTCCGGGAGGAAGGACAGTGGAAAATTCTCCACATGCTGAATCTGACGGATATCCATGTGCCCGGCGGCAGAAGCTGGGGCAATCCCACCCCCGAGCCCTTCCCGGAGCTGCCGGAGTTTGCGGGCGCCAAGCCCTTTGCTGCGCCGGAGCCTACGGTGCCGGAGGTGCTGCGGGAGAGCTATTATCCCGGTCGTCCCTTTGCTCCCCTGCCGGAGCCGCCAGTTCCCTATGAGACGCTCAGTGAAACCGATTCCTATGGCTATCGAAAGGAGGCAGCGGTATGAATTACTACGAAGAAAAGCAGTTTACCGACGACGAGCTGATCGTCCGCATTATGGATAAGGAAGCCATCAAAAAGCTCATGGCGCGTCGTGCCTTCTACTATGCAAACAACCAGCGCCGCCGTGAGCTGGATGAGCTGTGGGTATCCTCCCGGGAATACCGTTCCAGCGCCTCCTACGGCCGCAACTGGGGCTACTATGTAGGAATGGACTCCATTGCAAACTACTATGTGCTGGAGCACAGCAAAAAGCAGTATGCCGAGCTGACTGCCATTCACGAAAATAATCCCGCAGTCACCGTTGACAATCAAAACCTTGGCTGGGGCTGCACCGCATTCCATACGGTCACAACCCCCATGCTCTATATCGCAGGAGACGGAAAAACCGCCCGTGGGCTGTGGTATTCCGCCGGTCAGGAGACGATCATGCAGGCAGACGGCACCGCCAAAGCCTATTGGACCATGGACAACATGTCTGCCGACTTTGTAAAGGAAAACGGAGACTGGAAAATCTGGCATCTGGTGGTGTGCAGCGATTTCTTCGTGGAAGCAGGAACGGACTTTAAGACCGGCACCCTGGAACCCCTGACCGGCCCCGATCCCTTCCGGGATGAGTTTGGCGCGCCGGATATTCCCATGACCGTCCACAATCCCCGGTATAACCTTTCGGACAATTATCCGCCCATGCCCCTGCCTTATGACACATATACCGTGGCGGGCAGCCTTGCCCCGGAAGGGCATCCCAACTATCAGAAGGAGGTCATGAAGCGATGAAAACCCATCTGAGCCTGCACCAGCGGATCCACAATGCCGACGGCAGCCAGCAGATCGAGAACCTCAAGGCAATCCATGCCTATACCCATGCCCGGAACTGGCCTGTGGAGGAGTGGAGCAACATCTGGGATTTGTCCGACGACTGCTCCTGGGCACACGGCTTTGGTCGTTGGAGAGGCGGCTACAAGGTCTATCTGAACTCTGTCACCGAGTGGGATATCCCCACCTTTACCAACTACATGAAGCTGTATAAGCTATATCCGGACGTCATGGGTATGGACCCCCGTCCGCTAAACTTCTCCCCTGTCCACAATCTATCCAGTGATATCATTGAGGTTGCCGATGACGGTAAATCCGCCCGCGGCGCATTCCTGACCCCCGGCAACATCTATGAATACCTGAAGCCCCAGCAGCGCCGCCGTGCAATTTTCATGTGGGAGCGCTATGGTGCGGATTTTGTCTGTGACGAAAACGGTCACTGGAAGTATCTCCATGAGCAGGTCTGCCCGGATTTTCAGGGGAATTATGACGATGTAAACTGGGGACTGGAGGCATATCAAGTTGCCACCGATCCCAGCCACCGAAATTCCGCCGCACCTCCGCCGGACGCCGACTCTGCCGGTCATCCCGACGGCGTCAATGCTTCTGGTCCTGCTCCCGAGGGCCCTCCTCCGGATGCAGGCGGTCCCAGAGATATGATGCTGGACGATCCCGGTCCGCTGCACAAGGAATATGAGTTCCTGATGCCCATCCAGAACACCTGCCCCTGGCCCGAGCCCTATGAGACGCTGGACAACAACAATACCTATACGCCGTTTATTGGAAAGGACCGGCTGTAACCATCATTCCTTTGAAGGAATAATAGTATGATTCTTCGCTATTGTTCTATTCCCGCCAGCTATGGTATCATGGCAATAGCAACGCAGTGGAACCTGCAAATCAGCAATACGGAAGGAGAAGTACAATGAAAAGAATGCCCATTCTCAGCGCACTTCTGGTTTTGGCGATGCTTCTAAGCTTGCTGACCGGATGCGGCAGTGAGACGACCTCCGCATCCTCCGCTTCCAGCGGAACCACCCAGGAAACCTCCGCCGCTGCCCCGGCACCCGCAGCTTCGGAAGTAGCGCCTGCTCCGGCAGACTCTGCCCCAATCTCTACCCCTGAGGACAGCGCGGCGGAAACCACCCAGTTTGCACCCACCCCGGTGGCACTCCCCCTGACCAAGGAGCCTGTCACCTACACCATCTGGTACTGCGAGCCCTTTGGCGAGCTGGTGGATGATCCCGCCCAGGATGTGGCGGTATTCCGGCTGCTCTCCGAGCGCACCGGCATCCAGTTTGACTTCACGCTGACCACCATGGAGTCTGCCAGTGAAAAATTCCAGCTGCTCTTCGCTGCCGATGATCTCACGGATATCATCACCGATGCCATGGCATATTACAGCGGCAGCATTGATGACGCAGTGGACAAGGATGCCTTCCTTCTGGACTACTCCGGCTATCTCCCTGACATGCCCAACTACAGCTATATTCTCAGCCAGTATGTAGAAGCCAGGAAGACCATCACCAGCTCCGACACCGGCGCTATGGTAGCTTTCCCGGAGATTTATCAGGACGTGGGCGATGTCAGCGGCTACATGGTCCGCAAGGACTTCCTGGACGCTACCGGCATGGACATCCCCAAGACCTATGACCAGTTCCATGACCTGCTCTCCGCCATCTATGCGAATACCGGCGCTACCCTGGAGATGATCAACAGCGGCGGCGACGGTCTGCTGGGCGCCGGCTTTGGCGTCAACACCACGCTGGGCAACAATACGCTGGAGGGCTGGTATGTGGACGACGGCACTGTCAAGCTGGGCGTTCTGGAGCCGGGCTTCAAAGAGTATGTGGAACTGGTCAAGGAGTGGTACAATGAAGGTCTGATCTATCCCGACTTCGTGGGCACGGACCGCGGCGACCTGTCCGAGCTGTTCAACGGCTCCTATTCCGTCACCGTAAAGCCCCCGGAGATCATCGCCGTATCTAATATGGTCATCGGCACCGAGACTGTAGCGATCCCCATGCCCCGGAAAACCGAGGACGAGGCGCTGCACGTCTGCGGCAACACCGCCACCTGCCTGATGGACGCAAACACCTGGAGCATCAACGCCAAGGCGCAGCAGCCTGAGCTTCTGATGCAGCTGGTGGACTATATGTACTCCGACGAGGGCTACTATCTCATGAACTACGGTGAGGAAGGCGTCTCCTACACGATGGTAGACGGCGAGCCTAAGTTCACCGACCTGGTGCTCCACAACCCCGACGGTCTGGAATACGCCCAGGCGGCCTACCTGTTTGCCAGCTCCAACCGGAGCCGGATGCCCTTCCTGTCCAACTACAGCCGCTGCTTCTCGGAGTTCACCGACTCCCAGTGGGATGCGCTGGACATCTATGAAAACGACTGCGATCACACCATGGACTACCCCCTGGGCGCTGTGATGAACACCGAGCAGTCCCAGCAGTATAACACCGTGGCAGCAGATATCTGCACCTACATCTCCGAGCACGTATTGCAGTTCATCTACGGTCAGCAGGATATGGGCGAATGGGACAGCTTCATCGAAACCATTCACACCATGGGCGTGGATACCGCCATTGAAGCCAAGCAGGCAGCCTATGACGATTATCTGAACAGCTGACGCAAAAGGGCGTACTCCGTTTTGGAGTACGCACTTTTTACTGCGTTATTATGAAACCGGATGATTCTCAAGGTATTGCTGGGGCGTTGTATGAATGTATTTCTGAAATGCCCGGCGCATGGAGCGAGTATCGCCAAAGCCGCTCAGCACTGCTGCCCGTGCCATGCCGGTGCCGCCTCCAATCAGCTCAATCGCCTTGTCCAGACGCTTTTTCTGAATCAAATCCAACAGTGCGTTGCCGGTGCAGCGCTTTACCTCCCGGGTCAAATAGGAGGGGCTTAGCCCAAACGTATCGCAGATGGACGCCACATTGAGCTCCGAGCAGGCATAGTGGTCCTCTACATATTGCAGCAGCGGCAGCAGCCACTTAGGGGGATGCTGCTGATTCAGGAAGGAGGCGATGTGGTCAAAAATCAGGTCGATCTTTTCCCGGAGCCGGTCGATGGTCAAATCGTCCTGAGTCAGGGCTTTTTGCAGTCCCAGCACCTCGTCAAAAATCACAGACTGCTCCTGGGTCTGAAATTTATCCAGGGTAATGAGCAGCAGCCCCAGCTTGGCGGACAACCGATATCGGAGGGAGAACAGAGATGGGATCGTCTGCCGGAACTCCTGGTCAATCATGGTTTTCAGCACCTGTCGGGCTTGCTCATATTCTCCCAGCTCCACACAGGACAAATATTTCTGCTCCAGTCGCAGCTGACTGGCGCTATCCCCCTCCGCCAGTTCAAAATCGTGGTAGCATAGCAATGGAACGTCAATGTCCATGATGGTTCGGTAATGGTTGATTTCCAGGATCTCCTGATGGGCGTTGGGAATTTCCTCAATACCGGCATGGGGGCGGCTGATGGCAACAAAAACCTCCAGCCCGTCCCGCTCATAGAGCGTGTCAGACAGTTGAAGCGCGCGTCTGTTGAGACTGTCGATAAAGTTTCCCTTGGGCAGATGCATGGACGGCTTGGGCGGCTTGGGAACTTGGTCTGTTTGCAGAATGGCAGCCACTCCCGTGCCTAAGCGCAGGGAAGCCGCAAAGGACTCCGGATAATACTGCGCAATGAGCTGGCTGATGCCGTCCTCATAGACGGTCCGGAAGGCAGCGCCGGTTTGGTCATTTTCCGTAGGCACAGGCGGCGGTGTCAGGACGTTGACATACAACTCCAGGAAAGAGTCTTTTGTCAGAGGAATCCCAACGCTTTTCAGGTCGGCGGCAATCTCGGTGCCGGAATTGACCTCGCCGCGCAGCAAATGCTCCAGCAGCTCCTGGCGGCGGCGGCGCAGGCACTCCTGCCGGAGCTGTGCATTTTCCGCTTCCAGACGGCGGCATTCTTCCTTCCAGTGCGCAAGCTGATCCATTGGGGTCCCTCCTGTTTCTGTACCTGGGGCTGCAAATATTATATAGAAATTTGGTGCATCCTGCAAGGTTCCCAGGTCAGATTCTGGACGAAAATCCGCAATTGTGGTTCTTCTTCCGCCGAGGTAAGTGGCATATAATAATTATTATGAATGTATACACTAGGAGGGATACCATGCGAAAAAAAGACTTTACTGCGGAGCAGCTCCTGACCCGTTGGGAGATCCGCCGGGAAGTTCAGAACATAATGGGCAAATACTCTCAGAGCTATTGCATCAAGCAGGAGGGTGCGCTGCCAGGGTTCTGGAGCAGCCGGGAGGATGTAAGCCTTGGCGTCAACGATGGGTATTATGTGGGTCCGGCGTCCGTCCGGGGCTACTATGCGGCGATTGAAGCAGAGACAGCCCTGGCAAGCCGACTGATTCGCGCCCGTTTCCCTGAGAAGCTGGGGAAAAAATCCGATGAAGAATGCTTTGGCGTGGGGCAAATATCCTACCGTCCCATTGACACGCCTGTGATTGAGGTGGCAGACGATTTGCAGACTGCCAAGGGCATCTGGGTGGTGCGCGGTCTGGTGGAAAAGGGCACCACTGCGGGTCCGGTGTCCTTCTGGGACTTCAGCTACTGGGCGGTGGATTTTATTCTGGAAGATGGCGCATGGCGCATCTGGCACATGCTGGACCTGCACGAGGTGGACTGCCGTCAGGGCATCAACCTGACCGACATCCCCGAACCGCTGCCGGAGGACCCGGCATTTGCAGAGATGGGCAGCGTGTCCATGCCGGAGCCGGATCGTCCCTGTGTGCTCCGTCAGGTCTATGGCGCAGGACGTCCCTTTACTCCGTCCCCCCGGGTGCCGGAGCCCTATAAAACCTTTGCTGAAACCTTCAGCTACGGTCTTTGATGGAGGTGGAAAACATGTCTGAAATGGAACTGCATTTGACGCCGGAGGAGCAGGTCTGGCGTCTTTGGGACAAGGAGGAGATCAAGGACCTCATGAGCCGGAGCGCTTACTATACCGCCAACGATGAGCGCCGCCGTGCCATTACCGAGCTGTGGGTATCCTCCGACGAGAACCGCAAAACGGCGTCCCTGGGCTATAACAACGGCTACTACACCGGACTTGACAACATTATGAAGCACTATGTCAGCGATTGCCGGGATGCCCGTTTCGAAAATCTTCGCTCCTGGCACGAGGAAACCGATCTTGAGCTGTCTGAAAAGAACCTGGGGCATGGAGCGTCCTTTGTACATACCCGCAATACGCCCTATATCGAGCTTTCCGGTGACGGAAAAACCGCCAAGTACATCGGCTATGACTGCGGACTTTACTGCATCGGCAAGCCTGACGGCACCTCGGACAGCAATTTTACGTTTGCAAAAATCTTCGCAGACCTGATCCGCGAGGGAGATGACTGGAAAATCTGGCACCTGCTCATCACCTACGATCATATTATCCCTGCCGGAAAGAGCTACGGCGAGCTGGATCCTGAGGCGCCCTGGGGTGCAGACATTGTAGAGCAGGCTTGCGGTGATCCCACCATTCGGGACGTTGCCTACGATTCCCTCTATGGCTGGGTCGATGTGTGGGAGCGGCTGCCACGTCCCTATTACACCTTTGACAATGCAAAGGGCTATACCGCAGAGGGCAAACCCGCCTGCTACAAAATCGGTCTGTACAAATAAGGGGGGAGACACAATGATATACCAAGATCTTACCTTTGAGCAGCGGCTCCACAATGCCATCGGCGCCCAGGAGATCGAGCAGGTCAAAGCCTGGCATGCCTATACCCATGGTATGGGCTACTCCAAAGAGGAGTGGGATGCCATTTGGTACCGTGGCGAGGATGTGACATGGGCGCATTTCTTTGGAAGAATGGTGGGCTGGGACCAGGTGTGGTTCGGCTCCGTCATCAATCCCGAAGAAGGATACTATGAGCGCTATTGCAACCACATTCTCAATTATCCCGGCGCATCCTACTTTGATGCCAGAAGCGTAGGCTGCACTGCGCTGCATTGTCTGGCGTCCGGCGTCATAGAAGTGGCGGAGGACGGAAAAAGCGGTCGGAGCTGCTACCTGACCCCCGGCACCATGATGGCGCGTATGAGTCCCAACAAGGTTCGAAACGGCGGCTTCCTGGGGGAGCGGTATGGTTCGGACTTCGCCTATGACGAAACCGACGGCAAGTGGTACTACTTCCATGAGCAGGTGTGCCCGGATATCGGTTCCGAATATGGCACCGTCAACTGGGGACAGAGAATGTACGATGAAGAAATCCATCCAAGACCGCACTTTGGTCCTCCACCGCAGGAGGAAAAGAAGGAAGCACCCGCTCCCGGCGGTGAGGGACAGGGCGGCGCCCCCGGCGGCTACCGTCCTGTAAAGCCGAGAGGCGCACTGGGTGGACCACCCTGTGCCGATGTTGGACCGCTGCACAACAATGCATCCATGACCCAGACGGTCCAGAACACCGTTCCCTGGCCGGAGCCCTACAAGACCCTGGACGACCAAAATTCCTATGCGCCGGGACATAACGACATCACCAAACGGTACTCTGCCCTGAAATCCATCGTCAAGGGCGGCGTCCGGCTGTGATTTAACGCAACACAATGAAATGGAGGAAATGAAATGAAACGATTGTTATCCATCCTGCTGGCTGTGTGCATGCTGCTTGCACTGGCAGCCTGCGGCGGCGCAGAAAGCGCTGTCTCGGAACCCCAGTCCGCACCGGAGTCTGCGGCGGTATCTGCGCCGGAAGCATCCGCAGCTCCCCAAGTGGAAGCGGAACCCTCCGCGGCAGAGGAAAGCACGGTGGAAGCGTCCGTTGCCGAAGAGCCGGAGACCCTTGCGCCCTTGAGCTACCCCGTCTCCGATGGCAGCACCACACTGACCTACTGGTATAGCTATCCGCCCTTTGTTCCGAACTTCCTGGACGATGTTTCCAACAAGGAGATCTATCAGGCGATCAATCAGGCAGTTGGCGTAAACATTCAGGTGGTTGGCTACTCTCTGGTCAATGCCAATGAGCAGTTCCAGCTGATGGTAGCCTCCGGAGACTATACGGACATTATTTATTCCTTCGGCAGCAACTACTCCGGCTCCATTGAGGGCGCGGTAGAGGACGATATCATCACAGACCTTGGTCCCTATCTGGAGGAATATGCCCCCGACTACATGAACTATATCCTTACGGACGAAGAAGTGGCGCTGGCAGTTCACACGGACGCAGGCTATGTGCCCGCCTTTGCCAGCATTGGCGATGAGAATGTCTCCGTAAACGGCGGTCAGATCATTCGTACCGACTTTCTGGACGCCATTGGCAAGGAGATGCCTACCACCTATGACGAGCTGGAAGATGTCCTGACCGGGTTCAAAAATGAACTGAACATCCCCTCCCCCTATTGGAGCAACCCCGCAGGCTATGTGGTGGAAATGACCGCAGGCTATGGCATTTATCCCGGCTTCTACGTGGAGGACAGCCAGGTCAAGTACGGCTTCTATGAGGAAGGCTACTTTGACTATCTGACCATGATGAACCGCTGGTATGAAACCGGTCTTTTGTACGCCGATTTCGCAGCCCAGCAGAATCTGCAGCAGTTCCCGGACAGCAGTCTGGTCACCAACAATCAGGTGGGTGTATGGTTCAACTCTCTCAATGAGATGACCGCCTATACCCCGGAAACTGCCACCGATCCCAACTTTGCCATCACCGGCATGCCGATTCTGACCCGTGAAAAGGGCGAAACCACCCACTTCTGCACGGCGTTCAGCCGGGTAAGCGTCAACACCGGTAACTTTATCTCCACAAACTGCTCTGATCTGGAGCTGGCAATGGCATGGTGCAACTACTGGTACACCGATGCGGGCACCCTGCTTGCAAACTATGGCATTGAGGGAAAGAGCTATGAAATGGTGGACGGGAAGCCCCAGTTTACGGATCTTGTGACCAATAACCCGGATATGGCGTTTGATATTGCGATTTCCGTCTACTGCGAATTCAACGGCGGCGGCTACTATGTGCTCAACGAAAAAACCGACTCCAACTACTCGGAGGTCCAGCTGGCAGCCCGTAAAAACTGGCTGGAGAACTCGGACGGCGCAAACGTCTATCCCAGCTATGCAGCGCTGAATGCGGAGGAAAGCGCCATCTACGGTGCCAAGATTGGCGATGTGGACACCTACGTGGAAGAAATGACGCTGAAATACATCACCGGCGCAGAGCCTCTGACCGATGAGAGCTTCCAGACCTATCAGGCTACCCTGGATGGCTTTGGCATGCAGGATTGCATCCAGGTCTATCAGAACGCCTATGACCGCTATCTGGCAAGATAAGCATTTCCATTAAACTGTGGCGGGGAACCGTTTCGGTTTCCCGCCATTTGTGGAGCCTGACAATGCAGCATTGAGACAAACATCTTTTTTTTGAGGTAAAATTTATGACACTAAAATATCAGCATACCCTTGCTCCAATTCAGGTGGGCGAAAGAATTTTGAAGAACCGCTTTCTGGTGACCCGGTCCGTTTCCGGAGCGTTCCAAGGCGATGAAAACTACCCCGGAGAGGCTATGATCTCCCATATGGCGGAGCTGGCAAGAAACGGAGCCGCTATCGTCACCTGTCAGGGAGCAGACTGGAAAAAGGACCCCTTCTTCGGTCCCGATGACGACTTTGGACCCGGCGGAGGACCGGGTGGTCCGGGCGGAAAGGACCCCTGGGGCATCGGCTCCTTTGCGGGTCCCGGCATGGGAAATTTGGAAATTGAAACCCGGGGCTGCAAGCTGTACTATTCCCACATGACAGACGAGATTCATCTGTACAGTTCTTTGGCATCGGCATCCATGATGGGCATTGAGCCGCGGAACCTGACCCTGTCGGAGCCCCCTGCGGGCGTGCGTCCTATGGGACCGCCGGTCAAAACGCATATTGCATCCACGGAGGAGTTGGAGCATTTGGTGGAGCTGATGGCGCAGCGCGCTTATGCTTTTTATCAGATTGGATTTGACATGGTATGCTTCTATATGTCCTATGGCAATTCCCTTTTGGCAAAGTCCCTGTCGCCGATTCATAACAAGCGCACGGATCGTTTTGGTGAAAAGGCCGCGCTGACAAAGGCTGTGTTCCGCCGAACCAAGGAGCTTTGCGGCAAGGATTTCCTCATTGAAGCCCAGGTGTCCGGAGAGGAAATCGGCGGATATACCCTGGAGGACTTTGTCCGGTATGCCAGGGAGTGGGAGGGGCTTGTGGATATTCTTCAGCTCCGGGCGCCGGATATGGATTTGGCGCATCCCCCCTGCTTTAACTCCAACGAAGGCGAGCCTCCGCTGACTCTGCGGTATTCCAAAGCCTTGAAGGAAGCTGGCGTGTCCATCGTCACGGCGCCCAACGGCGGCTTCCAGGACCTGGACGAAATCGAGCAGTACATCCGCAATGGCTGGATGGACATGGCGGCAGTGGCGCGCGCCTTTATCTGTGACCCGGAATATGTTCAGAAAGCGCAGGCGGGACAGGGAGAAGACGTTGTGCCGTGTCTCCGCTGCAACCGCTGCCATTGCCGAGATAATGTAATATGTTATGTCAACCCCAAGATGGGTCTGGAGCACAAGCTGGAGCGGATGTTCCCGGCGGAGAGCGCGCCGAAACATGTTGCGGTCATCGGCGGCGGTCCTGCCGGAATGTGGGCTGCATTGGAATGTCGGAAACGCGGACACAGCGTAACGCTCTATGAAAAGGAGAGCTGCCTTGGCGGACAGATGTGCCATGCGGATTTTGCGGATTTCAAGTGGCCCATCAAACGCTTTAAAAACTATCTGGTCATGCAGCTGGAAAAGCAGGGTGTCACAGTCCATCTTGGTACGAAGGCGACCGCAGAGCTGATTGCAAACGAGCACTTTGATGCGGTTATTGCTGCCGTGGGTGCAGCGCCGAAGCGTCCGGCAGTCCCCGGTTCGGACGATCCGGCGATTCTGCCTGCAAGCGAAGTGTTCGGAAACAGTGCCAAGCTGGGGCATCATGTGATCGTGGTAGGCGGTTCGGAAACCGGCACGGAAGCAGGAATTTATCTGGCACGTCAGGGGCACCAGGTCACAATCCTCACCCGGCGCAAGCGGCTTGCAACGGATGCGCAGAATTCCCATTATTACGGCAGCCTGGATGCTGCGGTCAGGAGCGAGCATGCATTGCAGGCGATTTGCCAGGCAAAAACAGTGGCAATGGGCGCGAATTCCGTCACCTATGAGGATGCGGACGGAACCGCCCATACAATCACCGGAGACAGCGTCGTGGCATGCGGCGGCATGCAGCCCTTGCAGAAGCAGGCAATCGCCTTTGCAGGCAGTGCGCCGAAATTCTTTGCCATTGGCGACTGTAATCAGGTTGGAAACATCCACACCTGCACCCGCAGTGCCTTCTCGGCGGCAATGCAAATTTAACTGCTGCAATCAATCCAAATTTTGAACAAGCAAAGCCCCCCACCGAAAGCAAACACTTCGGCGGAGGGCTTTTTCAGTATAAAATATGATCCCCATAGAAGGAGCGATTCCAATGAACATCACGTATACAGAAGAAAAAAAGTTTACCCAGGATCAGGTGCAGGCGCTATTCCTGTCCGTTGGCTGGATCTCGGGTCAGTATCCGCAGCGGGTCTATAAGGCGCTGATGCACTCAGAAACCGTAATTACAGCGTGGGACGGGAGCCGTCTGGTTGGGCTTGCCCGTCTAATTGACGATTCAGAGCTGGTAGCCTATATGCACTATGTCGTGGTACATCCCGATTATCACGGTCATGGCATCGCCGGAGAAATGATACGTCTGGTCAAGGAAAAATACAAGTCCTACCTATGGCAACACCGCACAAATACGTCTGCGGATTCTGCCGGATCTTTTCCGCCAGAAATACGTTAGTAAAACCTTGAAATACACAAAGTATTCCTGCGGTTTTCCACCTTTTTCTGACGAAAAATCTCTCGTCAGACTCTCTTGACGATTTGTGCGGTATTCCCCTATATATTGAGCTGATGCCCGAGGAGCGGAAGAACGCCGCATTCTATCAGCGCCACGGGTTTGAGATTATGCCAGATGGCGTTGCGATGCAGCTATGCAACTATTCCGATCCGCGTTAAGCCGCCGGACTGGTATGAGCAAACCGCTTTGAGGGGCGGAAGTACACAAGGGCGCAGAAAATCAGCAGCATGGTGACGAACAGGCTGATCGGGTAGGCGGTCGTAATGGTCCGGAAGGTCCGGCTATGAGGAAAGACCAGCTGAATCCATGCAATACGAATGACGCACACGCCGAAGATGGTCAGCAGCACCGGAGGAAGGGAGATGCCGAAGCCCCGGAGATAGCCGGACATAACCTCGTAAATCAGACTGAGGAAGTGGGACAGCATCACCATCATCAGCCGGATATAGCCGGTGGAGATCACCTCCGGGTTACTGTTGAAAATGGCAAGCAGGTTTTCCCCAAAGAACAGAATCAATCCGATTCCCATCAGCAGCGCGATCACACCCTCGATCAGGCAAAGCAGCAAGGTCTTCCGGCAGCGGCGAATTTCACCGGCACCGAAGTTCTGCCCCACAAAGGTGGTGCACGCCTGGGAAAAGGAATTGAGGATGTAATAGGTGACCACCTCAATGTTATAGGCGGCGCTGGAGGCTGCCATGACCACGGTGCCCAGGCTGTTGATCGCCGCCTGAATCACAATATTGGAACTGCAGAATATGGCGCTTTGCAGCCCGGCGGGAAGACCGATGCGGAGAATCCGGCGAAGCATCGGACCGTCGATCCGCAGCTGTTTGGGTTCAAGTGGATGGACTGGGTGGTGTGCCGAAGTCTGCGGTAGAGAAGTATGGCACTGACGCCGTTGGAGATCACCGTAGCGATTGCCACACCGTTGACCGTCATATGCAGCACCGCCACAAAGAACAGGTTGGCAAATCCTTTTTCATCTGCTGACATACCGATGTTTTACCCACATCCATTGTCCCGCCAATCAAATAGAGTGTTTTCATATTTTCCCTGCCCTTCACACCAAAAGCAGCCCGATAAAAATGCACATCTGGGCAATTCCATTGACCCCCTGCTCCAGCCAGTTTGCCCTTGGATCGCTGGAATCCAGCCAAAGGGCAAAAATCGTCATCAGTACCATGCCCAGAACGCCCAATCCGAAGAAGACGCAGGCAGGGAAACCTGTTAGCCCCGCAAAAATTGCCGCGCCGCTTAGGTTTCCCCGGTCAACAATCAGCGCCGCCAGCATCACAAGGAATCCCACCGGCATCAAAATCCGCATTTGCACGAACATGGACCAAATATTCTTCTGAGATACTGCAGCAATCAGCTTCCACAGCACCTTCACGACACCGGAAATCAGGCAGATTCCCGCACCGATCATAAACAGCGTGCTGGAAAACAGGCTCCCAACGCGAACGGCAGAAAGCCCGAAGCACACCACCGGAATCAGGTCCACCAGCGCCAGCGAGACGCTGAACCCCGCCGGGATCGTACGCTTCGTGATTTTATTGTTGCGTTTTTTCCCATGGGTTCCTCCTTGGCAAGCGGATACGTTTGTAATTACATCACTATTATACCGGATTGGAACGTAAATGCAACCCAACGCGCTGCCAGCTCCGCCAGACGCCGTATTCAGGTTTCAACCCAGCCGCGGCTCCTTTTGCAAGCGATATCGTTTTTGGCACAAAACTTGCATGAATCTGATCAGCAAGCAAAAGGAGTGTATCATTGTGCAGCAAATGTATCCAAATTTGTGTTCTCCGATCACCATCGGGAATGTAACCTTTCGAAACCGAATGTTCTCTGCGCCCATGAGCGGTGCAGAGATTACGGCAGACTGTTGTATTGGACGCAGTGCCACCGCGTTCTATGAGCTCCGATCCAAGGGCGGCGCTGCCAACGTAACGGTATCGGAGGTAATGGTGGACCCCAGCACCGACGGCAGCCATGCGTTTCATTTAAACACCACCACGGTAGGCTCCATCCCGAGCTTTACCCTGACAGCGGATGCCATTCGGCGGCACGGTGCAATTCCCAGTGTGGAATTTTCTCATTCCGGGCAGTACGCCGGCACATATATGCAGGATAAGGATAAGAAATCCTCCCTATGTCAGTGGGGTCCCAGCGAGGGGACACGTCCGGATGGTCGCCCGGTGAAGGCATTGACCAAAGAGATGATTGCAGGCATTATCAAATGCTATGGAGAAAATGCCCGGCTGGCAAAGCGCTGCGGCTTTGAAATGATTATGGTGCATGCGGGTCACGGCTGGCTCATCAACCAGTTCTTCTCCCCCTTCTTTAACCATCGCACCGATGAATACGGCGGCAGTCGGGAAAACAGAGTCCGATTCTGCATCGAAGTGTTACAGGCAATTCGTGCGGAGGTCGGTCCGGGCTTTCCCATTGAGCTGCGGGTCAGCGGCGACGAGTTTTTCCCGGGAGGCTATGATCTTGCGGAATGCATTGAAATCTGCAAGCTGGTGGAGCCATATATCGACCTGCTGCATGTATCCGCTGCAAGCTATCAGCAGGGCTTTGGGCGGACGCATCCCAGCTCGTTTCTGCCCCACGGCTGCAACGTCTATCTTGCCGCGGAAATCAAAAAGCATGTGAAGGTTCCTGTGGCAGCCATCGGCGGACTGAACGATCCGGCGCAGATGGAGGAGATTATCGCATCCGGTCAGGCAGATGTGGTCTATATGGGACGGGCGCTGCTGGCAGATCACATGCTGCCCAGAAAGGTCATGGCAAATCAGCCGGAGGAGATTGTCCACTGCCTTCGCTGCTTTACCTGCATGGCAGAACGCGCCATGACATCCACCCGCCGCTGTGCCGTGAATCCTCTGATTGGACGAGAACTGGATGGCATGGAGATCACACCTGCACGGCAGAAGAAGAAGGTTCTGGTGGTGGGTGCAGGACCCGGCGGACTCAAGGCGGCAGAAACGGCAGCCCTTCGGGGGCATCATGTGATTCTCTGCGAAAAAGAGGCGGAGGTCGGCGGCATTCTGAAAGAGGAGCAGGCAGTGCCCTTTAAATACGAAATGTACCAGCTTGGCAAAACGCTGGAGTACCTGTGCCGGGAAGCGGGGGTAGGGCTGCGGCTGAGCACCGCTGTCGATTGGGCTTATGTTGAAAAGGAAGCTCCGGACGCCCTGATTCTCGCCCTTGGCTCCAGTCCCATTGTTCCGCCAATTCCGGGGCTGGACGGGGAAAACGTCATCGTGGTCAACGACTACTATCAAAAACGGGAGCAGGTGCAGAATACCGTTGCCGTGCTGGGCGGCGGATTGGCAGGCAGCGAGCTTGCCGTTCATCTTGCCAGGGAAGGAAAAACGGTATCCCTGGTGGAAATGCGCCCCGAACTGGCACCGGACGCCAATATTCGCCATCGTCCGCTGCTGCTTCAGGAAATCGAGAAAACCGGCGTAAGGGTTTATACCTCCCACAAGGGACTGCGGATAGAGAAGCAGGGCATCATTGCCCAGAGTCCAACCGGCGAGGAGGTGCTGATTCCGGGTAAAACGGTAATCTGTGCCCTGGGGCAGCGGGCAAATACCGCTGCGGTCAACGCGCTTCGGGGAACAGCGCCTTATATTGCTGTGGTTGGAGACTGCAGAAAGGTGTCCAACATCACGGCGGCAATCTACCAGGGCTATCACGCGGCATTGGATATTGAATGAAAAACGGGAGGCAGAAGCGCCATGGCTTTTGCCTCCCGTTATTTCTATTATCGTTCGTCCCGGATGATACTGCCCCGATGCATCACCAGCTTGACCTGGAGAAGTGCGTCAAAGTGCTGGTCTACCGTTCCCGGAACCGCGATCAGGTTTGCATCATAGCCGGGTGCAATGCAGCCCTCCCGATCTCCGGTGCCAACGACCTCTGCGCCGCTGCGGGTAGCCGCCCGGAGGATGTCCGGCATGGTCAGCCCTGCGGCGTGAAGATGCCGAAGCTCCGCTACTGGGATGACGGCGTCCTTCCGAAAATCCCGGCTGTGCATCATATCGGTGCCTACCACAATTTTGCCACCAGCCCGATAAAAGCGCCCCAGATTTTCCTCCATAATCTTCATCTTCTCCGCCTGCTGGCGCTTCATTTTGGCAGGATCCATGGGCATCATGGGACCGGGCGGGGGCCCCATTCCCTCCGGCGGCTCCATGCCCTCCGGCAAATCCATC
>CAJKNS010000004.1 GCA_905201305.1 uncultured Eubacteriales bacterium | reverse complement strand
TTGAACGCGAAGGGCGGGTCTTACCCCCCTTCACTCTTCCCCCTGCTGCTCAGTCACTTGGCACTTTACGCAGTTCTTTGACAGTCTTGGGTTAATCTCTATCGTTCATAAGAAGGTTGTAGGCGGCAATCTTCTGGGCGTTTCCGATGTCCAAGCCGCCGCCCTTGCCGCCGGCAACCATGTTATTGCTGGCGGAGTTCTGCACGCTGAAGCCGGCGTACATGGCAGCGTTGGTGGCTGCCATTTTATGCTGACGACGTTCCTCTTCAGTCATATTGATCTTCTTTTTCCGTTTCATAAGATTCGCCTCCAATATGTCAAGATAGCGGAAGTGGGGATGCACATCGGCAGCCGGAAGCTCGATCTCCTGGGCGCTGGGTGCAATCTGCTCCATCAGGACCTGTTTGGAAGTGAGCTCGTCGGCTGAAATATGATCCACCACGGCAAGCACCTGTATCAGCGCATCCTTTTCGGTCCGGAGCCGCTGCCGATAGGATTCGAACAAATTCGGAATTTCCTCTGGCGCGGATAAAATCGTTTTGATCTCCTCCACCGAAAATCGTGCCCGGCGCAGTGTCGCAACCTCTTTCAGGGCTTGAATGTGCGCCTGGGTATAGGTGCGATAGGCTCTGCCGTTTTGGTAGGTCTTCTCTGGTTCAATCAGCCCCTCTTCCTCGTAGAACCGGATGGTCTTCTTGCTCAGCCCGGTAAGCTGGCTGACTTCCTTGATCTTCATGACCATGGGACCCCCTTTCTAGGCTTATTATAGAAGATGCCCTAAGGGGAATGTCAATAGATTCTCGATAAAAATCACTCGGAAATCGAAAAAATACTCAAGAAGCGCTTTGCAGCAGCTGCCGCAGAAGCGAAACGGCGAAGTCATATTCCTCCTGACTATCGCCAATGGGAATGCAGGCGTACAGACCCAGATCGCCCATGGACCGCGACTGCATGGCGGGCACCTGACTCAGGTCCACCGCATAGCTGTCCTCCGAAGGGATATCCTCCGGCAGCGGAGCACAGTACTGCTTCCGGTTCAAGGAGGTAACGGCATTGTTCCACTGGGGGTCATCCAGATAGTAAATCTCATAGTCCACCAGAAGCAGCAGGGGATAGGTGCCCTGATAAGCCCATGCCTTTACCTGATCGGGAGTGACGTTGTCGGGATGGGAATTGAGTATCTGCTGTTCAACCTGGCACACGGCGGTTCCGTTTCCGTCCAGATCTCCCACCAGAGGAGAAAGCGTTTTGGAAAAATCAAGGGCAACCTTGTCGCTGAGCTCCCGGCTGGTGAGCAGACAAACGGTGTAGTCCGCCTGAGGATGTGCCTGGGCATAGAGCACCCGACACAGCACCACGATCAATACAATCACCAGCACACCGCCGCCAACGCCTAACCCAATGAGCCGATTGCGGCGTTTTTCGTCTGCGGCAAGGGCAGCGGCATATTGGCTGCCGCCTGCATCGGCGTCCTTTTGCCGGGCGTTCTTTAGCCACTGCCGGTGGGATTTCCACAGGGGAATGGCGGCAAGCAGCAGCCGGAGCAGCAGAAACAGCAGAAACGTGCCCCATATAACGCGGTTAAACCACTGGTGTGCCAGCGCCTGATAGATGCCCAAAACTGCCGTCAGCCCCATCAGCCCGGTGAATATGCCGCCAAGGATTTTCTGCCACCGGGGGACGTTATGCGTTTCCTGCACCGGTCCGGATTCCTCCGGGGGCTGACGACGCATATCATTGTACTGCCCAAAGGCAACGTTGATATTATTGCTGCGATCTCCGTCGATCATCAGATTCATCTGCCGGAATACCCGGGCATTGGGTACCATGTCGTCAAAATCCGTTTGCTGCACCACATGGCGCGGGGGCTCCTCCATGGCGTCGATATGCTTGAAGTCCGTCTTGATGTCCATCTGGGGCAGGGGCATTTTGGATGCAGCCTGTTCCATGCCGGAAAGCAGGGAACCGACAGAATGCAGCGTCTGTACATTCACCTGACCGGCTGCCTGGCGAAGGGCGCGGAACTGATTCTCCTGCACTTCCAGCCATTGCCGGTAATCCTCAAAAATACCGGGGATGGTGTCGGGGTTTTTCTGCATGGTTTTGATTTCGTCCATGGTAAACAGCGCCCGGCGGAGGGTGGCAATCTGCTGGAGCTGCGCCACCAGCTCCGGGGTATAGACCCGATATTCCCGTCCATTCCGGTATTGGCGCGCCGGAGCAATCAGACCCTTTTCCTCATAAAGCCGAAGGGTTTTGATGCTCAGTCCCGTGGCATTACAGACTTCTTTTCTGGTCATAGGAACACTCCCTCTCTCTAAAAAACCTTGAGATTTCATTTCGTGACCTAATTATATCCTGTGCCCCAAGGGCGCTGTCAAGGGATATCCGAAAAAATCGCTGTTCATTTTGCAGTTCTAGCGCCAAGAATTGCATCCCGGACGGAATTGTGCTAAGATACAGGAAAAACCGGGGGCAAGGCTGCTCTCATAGATTTCCCCTTGGGAGGACGAAACATGGAAACAGAAAAGCTATTTTATCAGGACGCCTATCTCCGCGAAACCACGGCGAAGGTGCTGGAGTGCCGGCAGGGTAAGCACGGCTATGAGATCGTTTTGGACCGGACCTGCTTTTATCCCGAAGGCGGCGGACAGCCCGGAGATCAGGGCACTATCAACGGGATCAGGGTGACCGATACCCACGAGAAGGACGGTTTGGTGCTTCATTATACGGAGGAGCCCATTGCAGTGGGAACCGAAGTGAAAGCGGTGATCGACTGGAACCGGCGGTTTGATTTGACCCAGCAGCATTCCGGCGAGCATATGGTGTCCGGCGTGGTCCATCGGATTTATGGCTACGACAATGTGGGCTTTCATATGGGCGCGGACATGGTGACCATTGATTTTTCCGGCGAGCTCACTGAGCAGCAGCTCAGAGGAGTGGAGCAGGAGGTCAATGAAAAAATCTGGCTGGACAGCCCGGTAAAGTGCTGGTATCCGACCCCGGCGGAGCTCAAGGAGATTCCCTATCGGAGCAAAAAGGAGCTGACCGGCAAGGTGCGGATTGTGGAATTCCCGGGGGCAGATATCTGTGCCTGCTGCGGGACCCATGTGGCGCATACCGGCGAAATTGGCTTGGTAAAAATCCTGTCCGTGGAGAAATTCCACAGCGGCGTTCGGGTGGAAATGCTCTCCGGACGGCGTGCGCTGCAATATCTCACTGCGGTGCAGGACCAGAACCGGCAGATTTCCCAGCTGCTCTCTGCCAAGGTGATGGAAACTGCCAAGGCGGTCAAAAATCTGGCGGCGGAGTTGGAAAACAAGCGTCAGCAGGTGACTGCCATGGAAAATGCCCAGTTTGCCGCATTGGCGGAGCAGTACCGGGACAAGGGCGATGTCTGCATCAAGGTAGACGGGCTCTCTGCCGATGGCGTGCGTCGGGCTGCCATTGCGGTGCAGGAAACCTGCGGCGGCAGAGCGGCGATCTTTTCCGGCGACGAGGAAAGCGGCTATAAATATGCGGTGGGTCAGCTTCAGGGCGACCTGAGAGCCTGGGTAAAGGAGCTCAACGCAGCCCTCCATGGTCGCGGCGGTGGAAAGCCCGGATTTGTCCAGGGGTCCGCAGCCGCCAAATGGGACGAGATTGTTGCATTTATGTCCAGATAATCGGTTTCCCTTGCGGGGAGGCATGGGGCTTATTATAATAGTATTATGGCGGCGGGAAGCGGAAGCCTCTCGCCGCTGTTTGCTTAGAAAGGAGGTAGAAATATGGCGTTTATGGTATATGAGCATACCCCTGGCGCAGAGCGGGAGACCACCATCGACTTCGACGCCCAGACGGCGCGAGTGGATATTGCCCCCGGTCAGTGGGCAACGGTCCCGTTTCTGGAGAAAGCGGAGGTACGGGCAGACGGCTCCTTTGCGTTCAAAATCGAGCAGGGCGGTCTGATTCGGAATTATGTTGGCAAGGTAGAGGAAAACGGCAATGTGGAGGGTAAAATGACCTTCACAGGCGGCATGGAGGGCGTTGTGGTGGAATTCTCCACAGAGTCCCGTCCGGTAGAAGCGCCGCCCATGCCCGCAGGCGGACCTCCTCCCGGCGGACCTGGTGGACCTGGTGGTCCCGGTATGCCTCCTCCCGGCGGACCCGGTGGTCCCGGCGGACCCGGCATGCCCCTTCCTGGAAAGTAAAAAGCATGCAATTGCCCGGACTTCGGTTCGGGCAATTTGTAATCCAAACGGACGCAAAAATCGTGGAAATTTCCTTGACAGACCTCCGAAATCATGGTATAGTAGCCCCAAGTTAAGGGAGTAGTCAGCGTCTCAATGAGGCGTTATGGGGTCAACATCCTGAGTGCATGGCGCTCTGGCTCCGTACGAAATGACCAGACTTATCTGCCGCAGGGCAGGTAGGTCCTTTTTTTATGCTCGGGAGGAATACATATGAGTATCATCGAACTGTTCATTCTGGCGCTGGGGCTCAGCATGGACGCCTTTGCGGTGTCCATCTGTAAGGGCCTGTCGGTGCCAAAGCTGCAGGCAAAGCACTGCCTGATCTGCGGCATCTATTTTGGCGGCTTTCAGGCGCTGATGCCGCTGCTGGGCTGGCTGCTGGGCATCCGGTTTCAGTCACTGATTACCAACATCGACCACTGGATCGCCTTTGTACTGCTGGCGGTGATCGGTGCCAACATGATCAAGGAATCCTTCAGCAAGGAGGAGGAATGTCCAGACGCCTCCTTCGGGTTCAAAACCATGCTGACCCTTGCGGTTGCCACCAGCATCGACGCGCTGGCAGTAGGCGTGACCTTTGCGTTCCTGGATGTAGCAATTGTTCCCGCTGTGCTGCTGATTGGTGCAACCACCTTCGTATGTTCCGCCGTGGGCGTAAAGATCGGCAATGTGTTCGGCAATCGGTTCCAGTCCAAGGCGGAGTTCCTTGGCGGGCTGGTGCTCATTGCCATTGGACTGAAGATTCTCATTGAACATCTGTTCTTTGGCGGCTAATGGTCAGTCCCGAGCGGGTAGAATATAGATGAAAGTATCGTTTTGAAATCAATAAGGAGGCAATCATGAAACCCTATTTGAACTCACAGGATGAAGTGCTGCGGCAGATGAACAGTGATTCCCGGGGACTTACAGGGCAGGAGGCAAAACGCCGCCTGGAGGAAACCGGTCCCAACCGATTGGCGGAAGGGAAAAAGGAGTCGCTGCTCCAGCGGTTCCTCAAGGAACTGGCGGACCCCATGATTATCATTTTAATTGTGGCAGCGGTGATTTCCGGAATTACCGCGGTGTATTCCGGGGATTCCTTTGCAGATGTTATCATTATTATGGTGGTTGTGGTGATTAACGCGGTGCTGGGTGTGGCACAGGAGAGCAAGGCGGAAAAAGCCATTGCGGCACTGCAGGAAATTGCGGCGGCAACCTCCAAGGTGCTCCGGGATGGGGAGCTTGTTACCCTGCCCAGTCAGGAGCTGGTGCCCGGCGATATTGTGATTCTGGAAGCCGGTGATGCGGTGCCGGCAGACGGACGCATTGTCTACAGTGCCAGCATGAAGGTAGAAGAAGCTGCCCTCACCGGCGAATCCGTTGCGGTAAGCAAGCATCCAGATGCGCTGGAGCTGGGACAGGAGAAGGATATCCCTCTGGGGGACCGGAAAAACATGGCTTATATGGGCTCCACCGTGGTATACGGAAGAGGGCGCATGGTGGTGACCGGCACCGGCATGAATACGGAAATGGGCAAAATTGCCGATGCCCTGACCACGGCAAAGGAGGAGCAGACGCCGCTGCAAATCAAGCTGAGCCAGCTGAGCAAAATCCTCTCGTTCCTGGTCATTGGCATCTGCTCCGTGATTTTTCTGCTGGATATCATCCGCGCCTATCCCAATATCACCGGAACGGGACTGCTGGATACCTTTATGGTGGCGGTAAGCCTTGCGGTGGCGGCAATTCCCGAGGGCTTGGCAGCGGTGGTGACCATTGTTCTGTCCATCGGCGTGACCAGAATGTCCGCCAACAAGGCGATCATCCGAAAGCTGACCGCAGTGGAAACGCTGGGCTGCACGCAGATTATCTGCTCGGATAAAACCGGCACCCTGACCCAGAACAAAATGACCGTGGTGGACCATCATGGCGCGGATGTTGCCCGGCTGGCGCTGGCAATGGAGCTGTGTTCGGACGCAGTGTTGGGCAGCGACGGGCAGGCACAGGGTGAGCCTACCGAGTGCGCGCTGGTGAATGACGGCACAAAGCTGGGGCTTCCCAAGGACAAATTGGAGCCGGATTATCCCAGAATCGGCGAAGCGCCCTTTGACTCCGGACGAAAGATGATGTCCACGGTGCATCAAATGGCAGACGGAACCATCGTTCAGTTTACCAAGGGCGCGCCGGACGAGGTGCTCCGTCGCTGCGAAAGCTGGTGGGATGGGGAGAAAATATGTCCCATGACCCAGGAAAAACGGCAGGAAATCCTCCATGCCAATAAGACCATGGCGGATCAGGCATTGCGGGTGCTCTGCGGCGCTCAGAGAATTTGGAAGACGGCGCCGGAGTCCTATGAGCCGGAAAATCTGGAGCAGAAGCTCTGCTATCTGGGACTGTCCGGCATGATCGACCCCATTCGCCCGGAGGTTAAGGCGGCAATTGAGGAATGCCGCGAGGCGGGGATTCGCCCGATTATGATTACCGGCGACCATAAAATTACTGCTGCGGCCATTGCCCGGCAAATCGGCATCTTTAAAGATGATGATATCCGGCGCCCATCGGGACACTGCGGTTGCCATTGCCGGGCAGCTGGGCATTCTGGAGCCGGGGCAGAAGGCGATTACCGGCGCGGAGCTGAATGAGCTGAGCGATCAGGATTTGGCGCAGCACATTGGCGACTACTCCGTCTATGCCCGGGTGCAGCCGGAGCATAAGGTGAGAATCGTAAATGCCTGGAAGAAAAACGGCTGCATTACGGCAATGACCGGCGACGGCGTCAACGATGCACCCTCCATCAAGTCTGCGGACATTGGCGTTGGCATGGGCATTACCGGCACGGACGTCACCAAAAATGTGGCGGATATGGTGCTGGCGGACGACAACTTTGCCACCATTGTAGAAGCCGTTGCAGAGGGACGTCGGATTTATGACAACATCCGTAAAGCCATCGGCTTCCTGCTGGCGTCCAATATGTCTGAGGTGCTGTCCATCTTCTTTGCAACCCTTATGGGCTTTACGATTCTAAAGCCGGTGCATCTTCTGTGGATCAACCTGATTACCGACTGCTTCCCGGCGCTGGCGCTGGGCATGGAGCCGGGGGAAGCGGACATTATGAAGCGGAAGCCCCGGGCAGCCAAGGACGGCATTTTTGCCGGCGGCATGGGTCTGGATATTGCGATTCAGGGCGTTATCATCACCGGACTGACGATGCTGTCTTACTTTGTGGGGCACCGCATCGAGGCAGGCGTATGGGAGATTACCGACAGTCTGGACGGCATGACCATGGCGTTTTTGACCCTGTCCATGGTGGAGATTTTCCATTCCTTTAATATGCGTTCCCGGAGAAAGTCCGTCTTCACGCTGAAGGGGCATAATAAATGGCTTTGGGGCGCCATGGCGCTGTCGCTGGTGCTGACCACGGCGGTGATCTATGTGCCCGGACTGCGGGATGCGTTCCAGTTCCAGCATATTTCTCTGATGGAATATGCGGTGGCGCTGGGTCTGGCGTTCTGCATCATCCCGATTATGGAGCTCATCAAGCTGATTCAGCGGAAGCTGGGGAAATAACCATGGAGCTTTGGGACGGCTATCGAAGGGACGGCACCCTTGCCCATGTGGATCTGGTGCGTGGAGAGCCCGTGTCGGAAGGACTTTACCATCTGGTGTGCGAAATCATTGTGGAGCATCAGGACGGCAGCATCCTTGCCATGCAGCGGGACCCCAATAAGCCCAACCATCCTGGCGCTTGGGAGACCACAGCGGGCGGCTCTGCCCTCAAGGGAGAGGATGCCCTTACCTGTGCCAAACGGGAGCTCTATGAGGAAACGGGAATTTTGGCGTCAGAGCTTACCCTGCTGGGAAGAGAGGTCAGCGATCCGGCGCATTCCATCTTTTATATGTATCGGGCGGAGCTTGCGGGAGAAAAAACGGGAATTATCCTCCAGCCGGGAGAAACGGTGGACTACCGCTGGATTCCGCCGGAGGAGTTCCCGGAGTTTGTGGCGCATGACATGATTCCCAGCCAGCGCAGGCGGTATCATGCTTTTCTGCTGGAAAGAGGATACGTGTAAATAAAAATGGCTGCTGCACGGTTTTGAAGTGCAGCAGCCATTTTTGACCTTAAAAAAGAAAACCGTATTTCGTTTTGTAGTCCTCGGTGGGTTTGGGGATCGCCCCCAACTCCTGACGGAGCTTTTCCAGATCGATGTTCTGGATGTCCTCCTGCATGCAGTTTTGAGATGCCAGCAGTCCGCCGCCCGCCATGTCCTTTTCGGTGCCATAGGCGCTGGACGCAACGGTGGAGGAATAGATCATTTCCTCCAGGCAGTTTGCCACAATCTCCTGAGGGGAATAGTCCCGGACGGTTTCCGGATCGATGTCCAGACCCAGCAGAATCTCCGGGGATTTGAGCCCAACGGCATAGCCCTCGTCGTCGCCGGGAATAAAGCCGTAGACCTGAAGGGTGGGACCCTCGTCCTCTGCTTCGTCCTGCGCATTCGCTTCCTCATCCTCTGTGTCGTCGCCGAAGAAGAACGTCCACTCCGGGGCTTCCTCCATGACGAACCGAATGGTCATCCGGTCGGTGTTTTCTGCGGGGGTTGCCGCCTGGAGTTCGGAATAAATGGACTGACATGCCTCTTTATACTGCTCCATGTTCTCCCGGTCCTGCCCCAGCAGCGCCCATACCTCGTCAAACGATACCTGATCGATAAAATCCTTTAATTTTGCCACGTTTGCAGCCTCCAACTGATTTTTCTACATCATATCACAACTGCGCCCAAGCCGCAAGGCGTTTTCTTGTGGTTTTCCCGGTTTGACCCGGGGGAGGAAATGATGTAAAATAACGGAGAGAAGAAATTCTGAGCATGGAAGGGGGAAAACACAGATGGGAGCAATCATAGCTGCGGTGCTGCTGGGAATTCTGGCGGGATTGGCAGTCATTTGTGTGGTGCGTGCGGCAAAATTTCAGCCGCCGAAGCGGGAAACAAAGCCGGATATGGAACCGGTGGTGGATCGGGACAAAGCAGTTTCTCATCTACAGGCGATGATTCGCTGCCGGACCATCTCCACAACCGAGCTGCGGGAGGAAGCGGAGTTTGAGAAGTTCCGGAGCCTGCTGCCTGAGTTTTACCCAATGCTGTGGAAGATTGCCACGGTGGAGCGGGTGGATACCACGGGAATTCTCATTCATATTCCCGGAAAAGCGCCGGGGGATCCTGCGGTGCTGCTGTCCCACTATGATGTGGTGCCTGCCCAGGAGGATGCCTGGGACAAGCCGCCCTTTGACGGTGTGCTGGAAGACGGTGTGCTCTGGGGGCGCGGGACGCTGGATATGAAAAACCAGCTGTGTTCCATGCTGGAGGCAGCGGAACAGCTTTTAAAGGAAGGCTTTGTGCCGAAGCATGACATCTATCTGGCGCTGTCCGGCGAGGAAGAAATCATGGGACCCTCTGCGCCTGCCATTCGCGATCTGTTTGTGGCGCGGGGCATTACGCCTGCCTTTGTATTGGATGAAGGCGGCGATATTATGGACGGCTTTTTTCCGGATACCACGGTGCCCTGCGCCATGGTGGGCATTGGAGAAAAGGGCGTTGCCAATCTGGAGTTTGCGGCAAAAAGTCGGGGCGGTCATGCATCGGTGCCCTATCCCAACAATCCGCTGCCGCGCCTTTGCCGTGCTATGAGCCGCATTGGATGCCACCCGTTTCCCATGCGGCTGGGACCGGCGCTGGAAGCTATGACGGACACCATGGGACGGTATTGTAGCTTTCAAACCCGGCTTTTGCTGGCAAATCGCCATCTGCTGCGCCCAATCTATCTCCACTGGCTCCGGAAGCAGGGCGGCATGATCGAAGCGGCTGCCTGCACAACCTTTGCGCTGACCCAGTGCCAGGGTGCTCAGGCGGGAAATGTGATTCCTGCGGAGGCAACCATGTTTGCCAATCTACGGCTGCTGTGGGGGGATACCCAGGAGAGTGTGGTGCGGCGGCTGAAGCAAAAAATCCGGGACCCCCAGGTGGAAATCCGCGTCCACCCCGGTACGGACCCCGGACCGGATTCCGAGCTGGGACCGGAATTTGAACGGCTGAAGGCTGCCATTGAAGCCACCTGGCATCAGGCGGTGGTCAGCCCCTATCAGATGGTAGCCTGTACCGATTCCCGGCATTGGCGGAGCATCTGTGATCATGTTTACCGGTTTTCCGGGAAATATGTCACCGGTGAGGAAAAGTCCACGGTACACGGCAATAACGAGCGAATCCGGATTGAAAATACCGAAAACGCAATGAAATTCTTTATTCGACTGATGAGGGAATGCTGATGGAACCTACCATTCTTTGCTGTCCGGTCTGCGGGCAGCCGCTGACGCAGCAGGAAAAAACACTGACCTGCTCAAAGCGCCACAGCTATGACATTGCCCGGCAGGGCTATGTGAATCTGCTGCCGGTGACCCAAAAGCACTCCAAACATCCCGGTGACACTCGGGACATGGTGGCAGCCCGCCGTGCCTTTCTGGACCGGGGTCATTATGCCCCAATTGCCCGGGCAGTGCAGCATATTTTTGGAGAAAAGCTGCCGGAAAATCCCAAGGTGCTGGACGCCGGCTGCGGCGAGGGGTATTATCTGTCTCAGCTGATGCCCCATTTGCCGGGAGGAGCCTTTTACGGCGTGGATATTTCCAAGGATGCGGTGCGATACGCCGCAGGACGCTGCAAAAGCGCCATGTGGATTACCGCATCGGCAGCCCATCTTCCCATCATGGCCGGCAGTCTGGACGGGGTTATGAGCATGTTTGCCCTGACGGTGCCGGAGGAATTCCATCGGGTACTGGCACCCGGGGGATATTTTCTGGAGGTAACGGCAGGACGGGAGCATTTGATGGCACTGAAAGAGCTGATCTATCCGGAGATCACCGAAAAACAGGAGAAGGTCAGCCCGGTATACCCCGGCTTCCAACTGGTGCAGGAGGAAACCCTGGAGTTTGATTTCCGGCTTACGGAGCATCAGGAGATTATGCAGCTGCTGACCATGACCCCCCATCTCTGGCGCATCGGAAAAGAAGGGGCACAGCGGGCGGAAAAAGCCGAGACGCTTCAGGACCGGGCGCAGGTGTTGCTTCGGCTGTATCAAAGCGTTGCAACTTCTTCGGGGCTGTGATACAATCAGAGCGTAAGGCAACACCACACAAATGCGTCTGCGGATTCTGACGGATCTTTTTCGCCAGAAATTCGTTTGTAAAACCTTGAAATACACAAAGTATTCCTGCGGTTTTATACCTTTTTCTGACAAAAATCTCTCGTCAGACTCTCTTGTCGATTTGTACAGTATTACCTTAAAACGAGCTGCCGTGGTTGGCAGCTCGTTTTTGTTATCCGTGTTCCTCATCCCGGGGATGGGTGTCAAAGCGACCCTTGACGTAGTGGTAGGGCTCGATCATCTCATAATCGGTGCCGAACACCTGATTGAGAATCAGCCGCAGGGAATTGATGCCGATTTCACCCTCGATGGGGAAATCCTCGCCCTTGTAGTAGACGCAGTTCAGAATATTTTGCATATAGGGATTTTCCACCTCCGGATCATAGGTATCCCAAATGCCCATGTCGTAGAAGTGGTTTGCCTGACGGCAGCCGTGGTCGGACTGAACGATAATCAGCGCGTCGGGATCATGCTCCTGAATGGTGGTGACCAGCTCCAGAATAAAGCTGCTGATGTACTCCAGCTGACCCAGGTACAGCTCCGGGCGATTCCACTGCCAGCCGACGTTTTCATAGTTGTCCACCAGCTTGCCGTTTTTGTCCAGAATGGTAGGTGCGTGGGGGCACTGGAGATAGCCCATGGTAAAGGTGGGACCGTCGCCGGTGGATTTCCAGCAATTTCGCTCAGCGTCCATTACGTTGAACAGAGGACCGGTGTAGGTGGCGACATAGTCGGCGTGGATGTAGTTATTCAGCTCGGTTTTGATGAAGTCAAATTGGCTGTAAAGGCTGTTTTTCAGCAGAAAATCCGAAATGGTGCGCCGGGACTGATTGTGGGTGAGCACGTTGCAGCCGGTGGCGCCGATATAGTCCAGATGGTTGGCAAGGTTCAGCTGATAGCCGTTATCCCGGAAGGTGCGGAACAGATTGGGCATTTCCAAAAGCGAATCCTTTTCTGCAACGGACATGCTCTTATGTGCCACATAGTCGAGGTTTAAAAGGTTGGGCACAATGGTGACGGTTTTCAGGGATTCGAAGTTGTGGCTGGTGCGGGATACGCTGAAGCCCTTGTCCTCCATGGCTTTGAGAAACGGCTCATTGTCATAGTCGTAATAGTGCTGGAGGCATTCCGGACCGGCATAGCCGTCGAACAGAAAATAGTAGACGTTGGGCTTGTCGCCGGAAAAGGTTTTCGGCTCATAGGTTTCAAAGGCTTCCTGACTGTCCTGACTGCTGCCGGAGCTGAGATTGGTGACAACCGCCAGCCCAAAGCTGATGACGGACAATACGCCGAAGGTCAGGGCAAACAGACCGCAGGGAATCTTCATGTTGGGGCGCTTCCAGATGAAAAGCACCAACACCACCAGCAGCAAAACGGAAAGCACGGCAAGAACTGCACCGGGCGTGATGGACGCCCAACGGGCGGTCAGGGCATTCATGAGCATTCCAAAGTTGATGATGACCAGCATGGCAAGGTTCGTTAAAAAAGCACCCCGGGAGATGTTCCGCTGAATCAGGCTCAAGGGAACCAGAAAAACCAGCGCATTGAGCAGGAATACGCCGAAAAAGGGAAACAGACTGGAAAATGGCGCTTCTCCGGCATTGTGGGCATAGAGAAACACACAGGGATAAAAACAGGTCAGAATCACGGACAAAACCGGAAGCCAGCCCGCTGACCAGATTTTTTTCAATTTTTGCATGATATACACCGCTTCTTCACAAAGTGACTATCATTATGCCACGGAAGCCGCACAAATGCAAGCGGGGGAATGATTCCTTTTGGAATTTTTAAAAAGCTCGTTCAAAATTGTGCCAGGGCAGAGATAGACAGTTGACATTATTCTGTTCCAAATGATACAATAGCTACGAACGGACTGCGCGGAAGCCTATGGGCAACCGCAAAGGAACACAAATGAAATCATAGCGCTCTGACAGCAAGGGTTTACCGCGCCGGAATAGCCGTCTGCCTGCCGTCCCTAGGGGATGGCATGATCGGATATACCTACCCTGCCGCTGTCTGTGCGGCGGGGTTTTTTGTACCCGGACAGGAGAGAATTATGCTGAAAATTGCCATATACGGAAAGGGCGGCATCGGAAAGTCCACGGTGACCAGCAATCTGGCGGCTGCCTTTGCTGCCATGGGAAAGCGGGTGATTCAGATCGGCTGCGATCCCAAGGCGGACTCCACCATCAATCTGCTGGGCGGCAAGCCCGTGGAGCCGGTGATGAATTTCATGCGCCGGACGGACCGGGACCCGGAGACGCTGGAGGAAATCTCCCGGCAGGGCTTTGGGGGCGTTTTGTGTATCGAAACCGGCGGACCGACTCCGGGCTTGGGCTGCGCCGGCAGAGGAATTATCGCTACGTTCCAGCTGCTGGAGGATCTGCGGCTTTTTGAAACCTGGAAGCCGGATGTGGTGCTCTATGACGTATTGGGGGATGTGGTCTGCGGCGGCTTTGCGGCGCCCATTCGCGAGGGCTATGCGGAAAAGGTGCTGATTGTTACCTCCGGCGAAAAGATGGCGCTGTATGCGGCAAACAATATCAGCAGCGCCGTCCGGAACTTTGAGGACCGCAGCTATGCCAAGGTGTTTGGCATCGTGCTGAATCATCGCAATGTAGAGCATGAGACGGAAAAGGTTCAGGCGTTTGCCGATTCGGCAGGACTGCGGATTGTGGGCGAAATTCCCCGGAGCGATGAAATCATTCGCTATGAGGATATGGGAAAGACCGTGATTGAAGGGGATCCCAGCCTGCCCATCAGCCGCCGGTTCTTTGATTTGGCGGAGCTTTTGTGGAAGGAGGAATGTTCGTGAACGCCGTTTGCTATACCACCCGGGAGCTCAGCCGGCGGGGACGGGAGAATTTACCCCCGGAGCTGCAATCCGGCTGCCATTTGATTTATAGCTCACCGGCGACCCTTGCCTTCAACTCTCCCGGCGCCGAAGGCTTTGGCGTCAAGCGGGCGGGACTTGCTATCCCGGATTCGGTGATGCTGCTGGTGGCTCCGGGCTGCTGCGGACGGAATACCTCCCTCATCAGCCGGATGCCGGAGTATGACCACCGGTTTTTCTACCTGATGATGGACGAAACGGATGTGGTCACCGGACGGCATTTAAGAAAGATTCCACAGGCAGTGCAGGAGGTAGTGGAAAGCCTCCCAAAGCGCCCCTCCGTGGTGATGATCTGCATCACCTGCGTGGATGCGCTGCTGGGCACGGATATGGAGCGGGTTTGCCGCCGGGCAGAGGAGCAGGCGGGACTTCCGGTTCGACCCTGTTATATGTATGCTCTGACCCGAGAGGGACGGAAGCCGCCCATGGTGCATGTCCGTCAGAGCCTGTATTCCCTGCTGGAGCCGAGAAAAAAGAAGTCCACGGCGGTGAATATTCTGGGGTTCTTTGCTCCCCTGCAGGAGGACTGCGAGCTATATGACCTGCTCCAGGGGATTGGCGTCCGGCAGATTCGCGAAATCTCCCGCTGTAAGGATTATGCGGAATATCAATGCATGTCGGAGGCGAACTTCAACCTGGTTTTGAACCCGGAAGCGCGGTTTGCCGCCCGGGATTTTGAGGAGCGCTTGCAGATTCCGTCCATTGAGCTTCGGCGGCTGTATCAAATTGAAAAAATCCACAGCCAGTATCAGGCGTTGGGCGCGGCATTGGGCGCGGAGCTCCGGGACGAGGATATGTATCGGGAAACCAAGAACACCATTGCACGGTTCCGGGAAAAGTACCCGAATTTGACCTTTACCTTGGGGGAATGCATGAACGGCGATCCCTTTGAACTGGCGGTGGCACTCATCCAGATGGGCTATTCCGTCAGTGAAATCTATGGAACGGTGACGGACGAGAACTTTGTCTATGTGCAGCGGCTTTCCAAGCTGGCGCCGGAACTGCGGGTCTATTCCAATCTGGAGCCCACAATGCTGAACTACGATTGCAGCGGCGCGAAGGCAGACGTGACCATCGGCAAGGATGCGGGCTATTATCATCCCGGCTGTCCCAACCTCCAGTGGAACGAGGATGTGCAGCCCTTTGGCTATGCAGGACTGCGGAAGCTGCTTTCCGAGTTGGATCGGCTGCTTTCGGAAAAGGAGAAAACCGTATGAAGGGACTCAGAAAAGTGATATCCCCCTTTGCACCGGATCAGTCCGGGGCATCGGCGGTGCTCTATGCCCTGGGCGGGATTATTGTGATCTGTGATGCCGGCGGCTGTGCAGGCAATATCTGTGGGTTCGATGAGCCCAGATGGTTCACCCACAAAAGCGCCATCTTCAGCGCCGGACTCCGGGATATGGATGCCATTTTGGGCAGAGATGACCGGCTGGGGGAAAAGCTCCGGGACACGGCGGAAAAGGTCCACGGCGAGTTCGCTGCAATTATTGGAACGCCGGTTCCCGCAGTCATTGCAACGGATTATCGGGCGCTGCGGCGAATGGCAGAGAAGAAAACAGGTTTGCCGGTGATTGCCGTGGATACCGACGGCATGGAGCTGTATGACGTGGGCGCGGAGAAGGCATATCTTGCGCTGATGCAGCGATTTGCAGAGGAAGCACTGCCGACTGAGCCGGGACGAATCGGCGTGCTGGGTCTGACGCCGCTGGATTTTGGCAGTCCCAAGGATGAGAAACGGCTGCGGGACAAGCTCCAAAGTCAGGGCTGGAATCAGGTCTGGTGCTATGGAACCGGCAGTCTGGAGGAAATCCGGCAGGCATCCAGCGTGGAGAAAAATCTGGTGCTTGCGCCCGATGGGCTGAAAGCGGCGGAGTATTTAAAGCAGAGGTTCGGAACGCCCTATGAATGCCTGGACCCCCTGGCGGCGGATGCGCTGGCTCCGGTGGACGCGGCGGGAAAACGAGCGCTGGTTGTCCATCAGCAGGTGCGTGCCAACAGTATTCGAAATCTTTTGGAGCAGTGTGGTGCAAAAGAAGTCACCGTGGCAAGCTGGTTTATGCAAAAGCGGGAGCTGAAGCGGGACGGTGACATCTATCTTACGGAGGAGGACCAGCTGAAGGAGCTGCTGGAGCAGGGAAACTATGATCTGCTCATTGGCGACAAAACCATGTGGGCGGCAGCACCGAACTGCACAGGACGGCAGATTGACCTCATACACTTTGCCGTTTCGGGAAGGACGGAGGAACCATGGACGGAATCGTAACCCGGCGCATTCGGGTGTATGGCATTGTTCAGGGGGTAGGCTTTCGTCCCACCGTCAGCCGGCATGCCATGGAAACCGGAATCACCGGTACGGTAGCCAACTGCGGTCCCTATGTGGAGATTTATGCACAAGGGACAGAGCAGCAGGTGGCGGCATTTCGGGAGGCGCTGGAGCATCGTCCGCCAAAGCGGGCAGCGATTTTGAAGCTGGACGAAAAGACGGAAGTGGATGCCCCGATGTTTTCGGAGTTTTCCATTATTGAAAGCGCCAAAACCAGCGGCGAGATTTTCATCTCTCCGGATATCGCCATTTGTGACGACTGCAAACGGGAGCTGTATGATCCAAAGGACCGCCGGTATCTGCATCCCTTTATCAACTGCACCTGCTGCGGTCCGCGGCTGACCATTCTCGATGCGCTGCCCTATGACCGGGAGCGGACCAGCATGAAGTCCTTTCCCATGTGCCCCCGGTGCGCAGCGGAATATCATAGTCCGGAAACTCGGCGCTACGACGCCCAGCCGGTATGCTGCAACGACTGCGGTCCGCAGGTGTATCTGCTGGGACGACAGGAGCGGGGACGGGATGCTATTACTGCGGCAAGAAAAACCATCCTGCAGGGGGGAATCGTGGCAGTCAAGGGCATCGGCGGCTTCCACCTGTGCTGCGACGCCACCAATCAGGCAGCGGTATCCCTGCTGCGACAGCGAAAAAAACGTCCCATGAAGCCCTTTGCGGTGATGATGCGGGATGAGAAAACAGCGCAGCGGGAATGCAGCATTACCCCGGAGCAGCGGGAAATTCTCACCGGACACCAGAAGCCGATTCTGCTGCTGGACCGGCTGCCGGGAGGAAAGCTGTGTGAAGCGGTGGCACCGGAGAATCCAAGGGTTGGCGTGATGCTGCCCTATGCGCCGGTGCAGCTATTGCTGTTTGACTATGACGACGGGCTTCCTATGCCGGACTGCCTGGTGATGACCAGCGGCAATGTCAGCGGCGCTCCCATCTGCCGGGATGACCGGGATGCGGAGACGGAGCTGGGGCATTTGGCAGACTGCATTTTGTCCCACGACCGGAATATCCGCATTCGGGCGGACGATTCGGTGATGGATTTCTTCCGGAATCGCCCGTATATGGTACGCCGGAGCCGGGGCTATGCGCCGCTGCCGGTGGTCTTGTCCGGAGAAAAAAAGGGCACCGTGCTTGCCATGGGCGGAGAGCTGAAAAACAGCTTTTGCATTGGGGTAAACGATCTGTGCTATCTTTCTCCCTACGTGGGGGATTTGCAGGACCTTAGGACGGTACAGGCGCTGGAGGAAACCATCGGGCGATTCCAGACGCTGCTGGAGGCGCAGCCACAGGCGGTGGTATGCGATCTGCATCCGGGCTATAATTCCGTGGCAATGGCAAAGGAAATGGATTTGCCGCTGATTCAGCTGCAGCACCACTATGCCCATATTCTCTCCTGCATGGCGGAAAACGATTACCATGACCCGGTGATCGGTGTCTCCTTTGACGGCACCGGCTATGGAACGGACGGCACCATTTGGGGCGGAGAGCTGCTGCTGGCACGGGAGGACGGCTTCCGGCGGCTGGGCAGCATCCAGCCGTTTTTGCAGCTGGGCGGGGATGCATCGGCGCGGGAGGGCTGGAGAATTGCGGTGAGCATGGTCTATGCCCTGATCGGGGACCGGGCGGAAACGCTGGACGTCATTCGCCGGCTGGAGCTGTGCGACGAAAAAACCGCAAGGGTACAGCTGACTATGGCGGATCGGGGCATCAACGCGGTTACTTCCACCAGCGCAGGACGACTGTTTGACGGTGTGAGTGCGCTGCTTGGAATCCGGCGGGCGTCTACCTTTGAGGGAGAAGCATCCACAGCCCTCCAGTATCGGGCAGAAGCCTGGAAGACGGAACATCCAACCATGGATGCCATTGCAGTAAAAGCGCCGGAGACGGACGCGGCGGGCTTCTTAACCCTGCCAACAGATGAACTGGTTCGCCGAATTTTGGAGCAGCGGCTGGCAGGCGCCCATCCGGACGAGTTGGCGCTGGAATTCCATCGGCAGCTGGCGGGACAGATTGCCGGCGCGGTGCTGGCGGCGCAGAAACAGACGTATATTTCTACTGCGGCGCTCAGCGGCGGTGTGTTCCAAAACCGGCTGCTGCTGGAGCTGACGGTGGGACTTTTGGAGCAGGCAGGCTTGCAGGTGCTGACCCACAGCCTGGTTCCGCCCAACGACGGCGGCATTGCACTGGGACAGGCGGTGTATGGACTAAGGCTGCTGCAAAAACAAAAGAACGAAACATAGGAGGATACGATTATGTGTGTTGGACTATCGGCAAAGGTGGTAAAGGTAACGGACGGAACGGCGCTGGTGGACGCATCGGGGGCACGGCGGGAGGTCTCTGCGGCACTGCTGGAGGACCTGGAGCCCGGGGATTATGTGATGGTGCATGCGGGCATTGCCATTGCAAAAATCACCGATGAGGACGAGCAGGAATCCCGTAAGGTCATGGAGGAGCTGCTGTGATGGACAAAAGCATGCAGACGGCGCGGGAGATCATCACCGGCTATGACGGCGCACCCCTCCGGATTATGGAGGTCTGCGGCACCCATACCCATGAGATTTTCCGGCTGGGCATTCGAAAGCTGCTGCCGGAGCAGGTGGAGCTGATATCCGGACCGGGATGTCCGGTTTGCGTGACCCCGGTGGGCTTTATTGACGAGGCAATTCTGCTGGCGGAGGAATACGGCGTGACCGTTTGCACCTTCGGCGATCTGGTGCGGGTGCCGGGAACGGAAGCCAGTCTGGCAGGCGCAAGGGCAAAGGGGGCAAAGGTCCAGGTGGTCTATGCGCCCATGGATGCGGTGGAATATGCCAAAAATCATCCCGAGGAGCAGGTGTGCTTCCTGTCGGTGGGCTTTGAAACCACTACGCCGGCGTCCTGTCTGGCGGTGGAGCTGGCGCAGAAGCAGGGGCTTACGAATTTTTCACTGCTGACCGCCAATAAGACCATGCCCATGGCATATCAGGCGCTGAAGGGCAGCGCGGATGTTTTCCTGTATCCCGGTCATGTGAATGCCATTACCGGAACAAGGCTCTGCGAGCAGTTGGTGGAGGAAGGCGTCAGCGGCGTGGTGGCGGGCTTTACTGCCAGCGAACTGCTCACGGCGTTGGCGGCAGCCCTGCAAAAATCAAAAGAGGGAAAGCCTTTCTTTGTAAACGCCTACCCCAGAGTGGTGACAAGGGACGGCAGCGTTAAGGCGCAGGCGTTGGTGGCAAAGCTCATGGAGCCCTGTGACGCCCAGTGGCGGGGACTGGGGACCATTTCCGGCTCCAGCATGCAGCTGCGGGAGGAATATGCGGCGTTTGATGCCCGAAAGAAATATCAGATGCCGAAGATTGAGGGGCGGGGCAATCCTGCCTGCCGCTGCGGCGAGGTGCTTCAGGGCAAATGCAAGAGCACCGATTGTCCGCTGTTTGGCAAGGTGTGTACCCCCCAGCATCCGGTGGGCGCATGCATGGTATCCGGCGAAGGCGCCTGCTCGGCATATTATCAATACGGAATGGAATAGGAGAGACGATGATGGCAAAGGAAACAGTAACTCTGGCGCATGGCGCAGGGGGCACCCAGACGGCGCAGCTCATTGACCGAGTGTTTAAGAAACATTTTGCAAATCCCAGCCTTACCGCAGACGATGCGGCAGTGCTGGAGGCGCCCAAGGGAAAAATGGCAATGACCACAGACGGCTTTATTGTCTCTCCGGCGTTTTTTCCGGGCGGAAATATCGGCAAGCTGTCCATCTGCGGCACCGTCAACGATCTTGCCTGTATGGGTGCAAAGCCCAGATACCTCTCCTGTGCGTTTGTGATTGAAGAGGGCTTCCCCATGGACAAGCTGGAGGAGATTGCGGCTGGCATGGAGAAAAACGCCAAGGAGGCTGGTGTGCAGATCGTATCCGGCGATACCAAGGTGGCAGGCAAGGGACAGGTAGATGGTGTGTTCATTACCACCACCGGTGTGGGCGAAATCCTCCCCGGCGTGGAAACCGGCGGCGCAAAGGCACAGCCCGGTGACGCGATCCTTGTCACCGGTGATGTGGGGCGCCATGGCTGCACCATTCTGCTTTCCCGGGATGATTTTGGCATTGAGGCAGACGTGACCAGCGACTGCGCACCGCTGTGGGGAACTGTGGAATCCATGCTCAAGGTAACAAAGGATATCCACGTGATCCGGGATGCGACCCGCGGCGGCGTGGGCACGGTGCTCTATGAGATTGCAGGACAGAGCGGCGTGGGCATTCGCCTGCATGCAGGTGCGATCCCGGTTGCGCCGGAGGTCAGGGGCGTATGCGGCATGCTGGGATTGGAGCCGCTGTATCTTGCCTGCGAAGGTCGGCTGGTGATTTTTGCACCCAAGGCTCAGGCGGAAAAGCTGGTGGAGGTGCTGCGGCAGGGACCCTATTCCGGCAATGCGGCAATCATTGGCGAGGTGACGGAAGAGCAGGTGGGCAGAGTGGTGATGGAAACGGAAATCGGCACTCAGACCCTACTGCCCCAGCCTAACGGCGAGCTGCTGCCCAGAATCTGCTGAGAGGAGAGGGGAATATGGAAACAAGAGTTGCGGTGATTTCCATTATTGTAGAAGAGGGAACGTCTACGGATGCGCTGAATCAACGGCTTCACGAGGCGTCCCCCTATATCATCGGGCGGATGGGCATTCCCTATCGCAAGCGTGGCATCAATATCATCAGTGTTGCCATTGACGCCCCTCAGACGGTAATCAGCGCACTGTCCGGTCAGATCGGCAGCCTGCCGGGGGTGTCCACGAAAACCGCCTATTCCTCAGTCATTTCTCAGGAGGACGATGCATGAAAAAGCTGGCGATTTACGGAAAAGGCGGTATTGGAAAGTCCACCACCGTCTCCAATGTTGCGGCGGCGCTGGCAGAGCAGGGGCTCCGGGTGATGCAAATCGGCTGCGATCCCAAGGCGGATTCTACCATTACCCTGCGCCATGGAATGCAGCTTACCACCGTACTGGAGCTGGTACGGAGCGGAAATCTGAATCCCAAGCTGGAGGACATGGTGCTGGAGGGCTATGGCGGCGTTCTGTGCGTAGAAGCGGGAGGTCCAACTCCGGGACTGGGCTGTGCCGGACGGGGGATCATTGCGGCGCTGGAAAAGCTGGAGGCGGCAGGCGCTTATACGGTCTATCAGCCGGATGTGGTGCTCTATGATGTGCTGGGGGATGTGGTCTGCGGCGGCTTTACCATGCCCATGCGCAGCGGCTATGCAGACGCGGTGTATATCCTCACCTCCGGAGAGAACATGGCGATTCATGCGGCGGCAAATATCGCATCGGCAGTGGAACGGTTTCAGGGCAGGGGCTATGCAAAGCTGGGCGGCTTCCTGCTGAACCGGAGAAATGTGAAGAGGGAAGAAGAAAAGGTGGAGGAGCTGGCAGAAGACTTCCACAGCCGGATTCTCTACCGTCTGCCCCACTGCGACCTGGTGCCCGAAGCGGAGGAACAGGGAAAAACCGTGCTGGAAGCCTATCCGGACAGCCAAATGGCGGAGGAATACCGGGCATTGGCGCGGGTGCTCATGCAGGAGCTGGAGGATACGTCATGCTAAAGCGCGTTGGAGCCGCCCGGGATCAGCGGCAGTATCAGGTGCCCATTGGAAAGACGGAGGGAATGGCGCTGTTTTCCCATCATCCGGAGTTTAATCCACCAGCCCATGGGGTCTGGAATATCGTCCATGTGGGCATGCTGGTGCCGGAGGTCCATCAGATTTATGTCTGCGGTGTGAACTGTATGCGCGGCGTGGTGCTGACGGCGGCAGAAATGGGGCAGTCCCATCGGTTTTCCATGGTGCTGCTGGAGGAACAGGACCTGATTCAGGGCACCGTAGAGGATGTGACCCTGGAGGGAGTTGCATCGGTGCTGGAAAAGCTCCCGAAGCTGCCCCCTGCGGTGATGGTGTTTACCGTGTGCACCCACCGGTTTCTGGGCTGTGATCTTGATTATATCTATCGTCATCTGGCGCAGCGATTTCCCACGGTGCGGTTTCTCCGATGCTTTATGGAGCCCATTACCCAGAAGGAGGGGCTGTCGCCGGATCAGCGGCTGCGGAAAACCATGTTTGATCCGCTGCCCGTATGTCCGGCAAAGGAAAGGACTGCTGCGATTCTGGGCAGCGATTTTCGGCTGGATGCAGGCGCGGATCTGCGGCGTATGCTGGAGAAAAGCGGCTGGACCCTGCTGGAAATCCAGAATTATCATAGCTATGCCGACTATCTGGAGCTGGGACAGGCACAGGTGATGCTTTCAACCTTTCCGCGGGGGCGGTATGGCGCCGAGGAAACGGCAAAGCGGCTGTCACGTCCACATGCTTATCTGCCAGGCTCATTTTCCTATGAAGAAATTGCACGGCTGGAGGAGCAGCTGGCGGCAGAACTGGGGCTTGTGCGTCTGGACGATGCGGCAGAGCGAAAAGCCTGTGAGGAGACGCTGGCGCAGGCGAAGACGGTCATTGGAGAGATGCCAATTGCCATCGACTACACCCTGCATCCCCGTCCGCTGGGACTGGCACGCCTGCTGCTGGAGCATGGATTCCGGGTGGAGCGGGTGTATCTGGATGCAGTGACTCAGGAGGAACAGTCGGATTTCCAGTGGCTTCGGGACCATGCGCCGGAGCTGCTGCTCTGCGCCACCATCCAGCCCCAGCTGCGGATGCTGCCCAGAGAAAATGATGTGCCGGTGCTTGCATTGGGGCAGATTGCCGCCTGGGCAGAGGGAACGCCATGGTTTGTGAATCTGGTGGAGGGCGGCGGACTGTGGGGCTACGACGGAATCCGAACCCTGGCAAAATGGATGATTGAAGCCGCAAAAACAAAAAAGGACACCAGAGATCTGGTGCCGCGAAAGGGATTGGGGTGTGAGAGCCTGATATGAGACGAGCCTATCGAATTCTGCCCTGCTATACCGGAGATGTATCCGGAGTATGCTCCGCGCTGTATGAGCTGGGGGGCATGGTGGTGATTCATGATCCCTCGGGCTGCAATTCCACCTACAACACCCATGACGAAACCAGATGGTACGATCAGGACAGCATGATTTTCATCTCGGGGCTCTCTGAGATGGATGCAATCCTGGGTGCAGACGAAAAGCTGGTGGCGGAGATCTCCGAAACTGCAGAAAGCTTGCAGCCGGAGTTTATTGCGTTGGTCAGTTCTCCGGTGCCCTATATGAACGGTACGGATTTCCCGGCGCTGGCACGGCTGATTCAAGGAAGAACCGGCATTGACTGCTTTTTTGTGCCCACCAACGGCATGCACGACTATATTGCCGGCGCAGGAAGCACGTTTCTGGCGCTGGCGCAGCGGTATGCAAAGAAAGCTGGCGCAGTGATTCCCGGCAGTGTCAATATTTTGGGAATGACGCCGCTGGATTTTGCGGCGGAGGGGAGCGAAGGTGCCCTTCGGTCCCGGCTGGCGCATTGGGGCTATTCCGTTTTGTCCTGCTGGGCAATGGGGTCGAGCCTTTCGGAGATCACACGGGCGGGAACTGCACAGGTGAATCTGGTGGTATCGGCAACGGCGCTGGAGGCGGCAAAGGGGCTG
>CAJKNS010000003.1 GCA_905201305.1 uncultured Eubacteriales bacterium | reverse complement strand
ACTGGATTGTCGGCGGTACTTATGTCATGAAGCAGTGCTATGACACCGCAAATGACCCTGATTACCGTGATGTCTGCGTGGTAGAAGAGCCCGACGGCTCCGTTCACAACCGTTCCACCCACATTCATCAGTCTGTGGAAGACCTGCTGAAGAAGCAGCTCATGACCCGTCTGATTTGCCATCGTGTTGGCGGATGTATGCAGCGCTGCATGGGCTCCGATGCTTTGAACGCTCTGTTCTCCGTTACCTACGACTGCGACCAGGCTTGCGGCACCGAGTATCATGCCCGTCTCCAGAAGTACATCAAGTACTGCCAGGAGAAGGACCTGATCTGCAACTGCGCACAGACCGACGTTAAAGGTTCCCGTAACCCCAAGTACAAGAGAGCTCATATGCAGCCCGATCCCGACCAGTTCTTCCACATCGTTGATACCGATGTAGACGGCGTGGATATCGATGGCACCCCCACCAAGGGCATCATTGTCCGCGGTGCCAAGATCTGCAACTCCTGCGCTCCTTACGTGGACGAGATCATTGCTCTGCCCACCAAGTTTATGGATTCCGAAGACCGCGACTATGCGGTTGCCTTTGCTCTGCCCGCCGACTGGGATGGTATCAAGCTCATGGCTCTGCCCGGTCAGCACCACAAGAGGACCCGTCTCGACGCTCCCTTCGCTCAGATCGGCGATGTAGAGTCCCTGACCATTTTCGACGACGTGTTCGTTCCCTATTCCCGCGTGTTCATGAACGGCCGTGAGCAGGATGGCGTTTGCCGCTATGCCGGCTACCTTGCTCTGATGTTCGCTCATTATCATCGTCATTCCTACACCGGCTGTAAGACCGCTGTGTCCGAGGTCATTGCTTCCCAGGCTGCTCTGGTAGCCGAGGTCAACGACATCGCCAAGCAGTCTCACGTCCGTGACAAACTGTGCGATATCATCCAGACTGCTGAGCTGGTATTCGCTGCAGGTCAGTGCTCTGCTTACCGCAGCCAGAAGTTCCCCTCCGGTCAGCAGGTTCCCGATGAGATCCTGACCAACGCTGGTCGTCGTCTGGCTGGTCATAACATCTACCACGAGTATGAGACCATGGCTGACCTCACCGGCGGTGTCTGCGCTTCTCTGCCTCCCGAGGAGAACTTCTTCATGGAGGAAGACAACGTTGGCGAGCTGTGCAACAAGTACATTGTCCGTAACCCCGCTTGGAGCGCTGAGAACACCCATCGCGTTATGCGCATGATGGAGAACAAGCTCTGCGATTCCTTCGAGGCTGCTCAGGCTGTTGCAGGCGTTCACGGCGGCGGTTCTCCCCTCATGGAGACCATCTGCATGATGCAGCGTTATCCTCTCGAGGATCTGAAGGCTATCGCAAAGTACCTGGCAGGCATTCCCGGCTACGAGAAGTGCCCCCGGTTCGAGCGTGCTTATCAGTCCCCCCGTGCTATGCTGGCAAAGTTCGACGCTCACGCAGCTGCAAAGAAGTAATTTTTGTTGCTTTCTCCCCCTCGTACCCCCCGGTGCGGGGGGGAGTCCTTGCATCTCCCCGCCAGGGAAATTGTATTCCGGCGAGGACGCAGCACGGTCTGCATCTTCGCCGGAGGACATTTTGTCCTGATCCAATCTTATTATTAGGAGTGTTTTACAATGGCTCATCTGAACCGCAAGATCGGTATTCCTTCCTTTGACATGACCGGTAAGACCGCTATCATCACCGGCGGTACCCAGGGTCTGGGCTTCGGCATGGCATGCGCTCTGGCTGCTTACGGCGCCAACGTTGTCATCACTGCCCGCACTGCCCGCAAGGTTGAGGACGCTGTGGCTGACCTCAACGAGAACTACTGCAAGGGCGGCCGTGCATTCGGCATCCCCGCTGACTCCAGCAAGGCTGAGAACGTCAAGATGGTTGTCGAGAAGACCGTTGAGGAGTTCGGCGCTCTGGATATCCTTATCAACAACGCCGGTGTTTCCGGTCCCACCGCTCTGGTGGTTGAGACTCGTGAGGGTCGCCCTGAGTACACCCCCGAGGACTTCTCCAAGGTTCTGGCTACCAACCTCACCGGCACCTTCATGTTCTGCCAGGAGGCTGCTCGTCAGATGATTAAGCAGAACGCTACCAACGGCAAGAAGGGCGGCAGAATCATCATCACCGCTTCCGTGGGCGGCTTCATCGGCGGCAAGGGCGTTGTTGGCTACGGCGCATCCAAGGCAGGCTGCCTGAGCCTGGCTCGTACTCTGGCAAACAACTTTGGTCGTGAGAACATCACCGTCAACTGCATCTGCCCGGGCTACGTTGTCACTCCTCTGAACGAAGAGTTCTTCGTTGACAAGGACGGCAACTTCACCGAGTACTACAAGAAGCAGTCCAAGTCCACCTCCGTGCGCCGTCTGGGCACCATCGAGGAGATCGCAGGTCCCGTGCTGGCAATGTGCTCCGATTCCTTCAGCTACATGACCGGTTCCTACATTCTGGTAGACGGCGGTCAGTCCATCCCCGCAGAATAATCGTTTCTACATACGAAAGGAGTCTACGCTACCATGGAGTACGCTAACATTATCTATACCGTAGATAACGGTATTGCTACCATTAAGCTCAACCGTCCCAAGGCACTTAACGCTCTGAACTCCGAGATTAACGCCGACATTATGGCTGCCATCAACGAGGTCAAGGCAGATCCCTCCGTCCGCGTTCTCATCATGACCGGTTCCGAGCGCGCCTTCGCTGCTGGCGCCGACGTCAAGGAGATGGCTGAGGCTACCCCCCGCTATGCCCGTGAGTTCTGCGGTCTGGCAATTGAGATCAACAACATTCTCGAGTCCCTGCCCATTCCCACCATCGCTGCCGTTGGCGGCTGTGCATTTGGCGGCGGCTGCGAGATGACTCTGGCATGCGACTTCCGCGTTGGCGGCAGCCGTACCACCCTGTCCTTCCCCGAGGTTGGTCTGGGTATTATCCCCGGTGCCAACGGCTGCGCCCGTGCCACCGCTATTGTCGGTCCCGCAAAGGCAAAGCAGCTGGTGATGCTCACCGAGATGGTTCCCGGCAAGCAGGCTTATGACCTGGGTCTCCTGAACTGGTATGTAGAAGGCGACGCCGAGCTGAACGCCAAGGCTGTGGAAGCCAAGAAAGCATTCAAGGCTGCGAAGAAGGCTGGTGCTGAGAATCTGGACGAGCTGAAGGCTGCCAACAAGGCTGCCGAGGCCGCAGCTGCCAGGGCTGAGTACGACGCCATCTACGCCAAGGCTGTTGAGGTTGCCAAGACGCTCATGACCAAGCCCGCCTGCGCTCTGGCTTCCGCAAAGGCTGCCATCAACAAGGCTGCCATCGAGACCATCGCTGCCGGCAAGGCTGCTGAGACCACCGAGTTCACCCTTCTGTTCAACACCCACGACCAGAAGGAAGGCATGGCTGCTATGATTGAAAAGCGCCCTGCCGTGTTCACCAACAACTAACATAAAAAACAGGGTACTTTCCGGTGGAAGGTGCCCTGTTTTTGTCGGTAGCTAGTTGACATTTCGGGTTTTTCCTGAGATAATAAGTAATGTATGAGAACGCGGAAAGTTCTCATTGGAACCGGCTTTTCCGGTCTCCGAAATCAATACATAAAGGAGTCTTTTTTACCATGGCTATTGAAACTATTGCCGTCCTCGGCGCTGGCCAGATGGGTTCCGGCATCGCTCAGATTGCCGCTACCAATGGCTACAAGGTCATTATGCGTGACATCAAGCAGGAGTTCTGCGACAAGGGTGTTGCCACCATTAAGAAGGGTCTTGACAAGCAGGTTGCCAAGGGCAAGACCACGCAGGAGGCTGCTGACGCTATCATGGCGAACATCTCCACCACCGTTGAGCTGGAGGGCGTTGCTCCCGCTGACTTCGTTATCGAGGCAGTTCCCGAGATCATGAGCCTGAAGCAGGACACCTTTAAGCAGCTGGGCGAGATCTGCAAGCCCGATGCCATCCTCTGCACCAACACCTCCTCCATGTCCATCACCGAGATCACCGGCGGCTGCAAGAACCCCGAGCGCTGCATGGGCATGCACTTCTTCAGCCCCGTATACGCTATGAAGCTGGTTGAGATGATCCGCTCCGAGAAGACCTCCGACGCTACTGTTGCAGCTGTCCGCGAGGTTTCCGAGAAGATGGGCAAGGTTCCCGTCCTCTGCCAGACCGACACCCCGGGCTTCATCGTAAACCGCTGCCTGTTCGCTTTCATGCTCGAGGCTATTCACGAGTATGAGGACGGCGTTGCTACCATCGACGATATCGACACCGCAATCAAGCTGGGTCTGAACCATCCCATGGGTCCCTTCGAGATGATGGATCTGTCCGGTCTGGACACCTTCCCCCATGTCACCGAGATCCTGGAGAAGCTGCCTGTTACCTCTTGGGCTTGCCCCGAGTCTGTAAAGGCTAAGATTGCTGAGGGCAAGTACGGTCGTAAGTCCGGCGAGGGCTGGCACAAGTACAACTAATCGCCCGCTTAACCGGTAAGCATTTTGGGGGAGTCTCCCGCTCCCCCGTTTCCCCTATCATATGATTGGAAAGGATGCGTTAAGCATGAATGTAAAAGACATTAAGACCATTGCCATGTATGGCGCTGGCACCATTGGCGGCGGCTTCGCTGCTTACTTCGCTCTCAAGGGTCTGAACGTTAACGTCTATGTTCGTTCCGAAGCCTCCAAGGAGCGCGCTCTTCCCCACATCCAGGGTCCCATCGACACCTATGTAAAGTACGGCATCATCGATGACGGTCAGAAGATCTGGGACAAGATCAAGATCACCACCGATCCCGCTGAGGCTTTCACCGGCGTATACTTCGTTCAGGAGAACGGCGCTGAGAACCTGGAGCAGAAGCATCAGATGGTCGCTGTGATGGAGCAGTACCTGCCTGAGGACGCTATCATCTCTTCCTCCTCCTCCGGTACCCCCGTTACCAAGATCGCTTCCGAGGCAAAGCATCCCGAGCGTATCATTGTTGGTCACCCCTTCAATCCCGCTTACCTGCTGCCCCTGATCGAGATCTGCGGCGGCGAGAAGACCGATCCCAAGGTCATCGAGGCTGCTCGTGAGTTCTACAAGATGTACGACAAGGCTCCCTGCGTCCTGAAGAAGGAGAAGAATGGCTTCATCGCGAACCGCCTGATGCACGCTCTGTGGCGTGAGGAGATCGCTCTGGTTACCGAGGGCGTTTGCTCCATGGCTGACGCTGACGACGCTTGGACCTTTGGTCCTGGCATCCGCCTGGCTGCTTTCGGTCCCGCTATGAACTATGAGCTGGGCGGCGGCGAGCTGGGTCTGAAGGGCTGCGCAATCAAGTTCGGCGCTATGACCGACGCTGTGTTCGCTGACATCTCCGACATGAAGAAGGTTCCCGACACTTGGGCTGATCAGTCTGGCGAAGAGATCGTTACCGAGATGGCTGACTTCCCCGAGGTTATCGGTCACACCAAGCCTGAGATTGCTTCTTTCCGCGACAACCTTATCATCAACGTGCTGAAGATGCACGACAGAATGTAATCTTCTCTTCAGAGAAAATACAGCACTGAGCTTTAGAGCCTGCCCCGTTTTTCGGGACAGGCTCTTTTTTGTTTACAAGTCGTACTTTTTCTGGCATAATGGGTATCATAACATCGGAAACACCCGTTTTCTCGAAAGGAGTCTCGTTATGAATACAAAGGTTCTCCACAATCTCACCTGCGGACTGTACATGCTCGCCTCCCGCAATGGAGAAAAGCGCAGCGGCTGCATCATCAATACCGTGATGCAGGTCACCTCCAAGCCCCTTAGAATCACCGTCACCGTCAACAAGGCAAACTACACCCATGATCTGATTGCATCCTCCGGGGTGTTTACCGTCTCCCTGCTGGATCAATCCGCTCCCTTTGGTCTGTTTCAGCATTTTGGCTTCCAGAGTGGTCGGGATGTGGATAAATTTAAGGATCTTAGCGTAAAAGAGGACGTTAATGGCGTGCCTTACCTTACCTGGGCATCCTGTGGCTATCTCAGCTGCCAGGTTGTCTCCTCCATGGACCTGGGCACCCACACCCAGTTTCTTGCCGACGTCATCGATGCAGAGGCGCTGGAGGGCGCTGCACCGGTGAGCTATGCCTATTACCAGGAAAATATTAAGCCCAAGCCGCAGCCCAAGGAAGAAGCCCCCGTCAAGGGTTGGGTCTGCACCATATGCGGCTATATCTATGAGGGTGAAACACTGCCGGAGGATTTTATCTGTCCCCTCTGCAAGCACGGCGTAGAAGCCTTTGAAAAAATCCAATAACAAGCGAATCTGCCCCGAAATAAACGGGGCAGATTTTTTAGGCAACACGCACAATTGCGTCTGCGGGCTTTGACGGTCCTTTTCCCTCACAAATCCGCTGCGAAAAATTTGAAATACACAAAGAATTCCTGCATTTTTGCAACAAATTTGTGATGCAAAATTCCTCGCCAAATCCCCTTGCCGAATTATGCAGTCTTTCCTTTACTTTTTGCTTTTCCTCTGGCATAATAGCCTTGGGTTCATCCCAAAGAGCGTAGAAAAGGAAAGGAAGTGTCTGACCATGATTGGTTCTGCACTGAAAAAGCTAGCCTCTGAAAACGAACTGACCATCTCCGACGGCATCGCCTATGGCAACTACCAGGGCTATGCCATCACGCTATCCGAGGGCGCGGGCTACAAGCTGCTGACCATCTCCACTCATCTCACCGACGCTGCCGGCACCTGGCTGGATTCCCAGCTGTCCGCCCATAATCTCATGAAGGAGTTCCGGATTGAGGACGCGCAGCTCACCGAAACCGGCATTCAGGTAGTGTTCAACGACAATCCCGGCACCATGAAGTGCTTCCACGCATTCCTCCAGTGGTTCTTCCCGCTGCTGCCTCAGTCCGGCGCAACCGGATATGACTGCTGCTGTATCTGTGGTCAGCCCTTTGGCGGTGATGAAGCCTGGAAAATGGCAGGAGAAATCCCCATGCACATTCACTCCAGCTGTGCCCAGTCTTTGCTCCATGGCGCACAGCAGGAGGAGGAAGCCAAAGCACAGACCGGTTCCTACGGCAAGGGGCTTCTGGGCGCACTGCTGGGCGGTGTACTCGGCGCAATTCTCTGGGCATTGGTTCTGTATTTGGGCTATATCGCCGCAGTGGTGGGGCTGATTATCGGTCTGCTTGCCGAGCTGTTTTATCGCAAGTTCGGCGGCAAAAACGGCAAGGGCAAGCTTCCCATCCTGGTGCTTGCAGTAATTGTGGGTGTTGTACTGGGCACCTTTGCCAGCGATGCCGTCACCCTTGGCACCATGATTGCACACAACGAAATCTCGCTCTCCTATGGCGAGATCATTCCCTACATCTTCTACCTGCTGGGTGATTCCACCGAGTATTTCGATGCCACCATAGCAAACATTGTAGAGGGGCTGCTGTTTGCGCTGATCGGCATGGGCGGCATGCTCTACAAAACTCATAAGGAAACCAAGAAGTTTAAGATGAAGAACCTGAAATAAGCAAAATCCCAGGCTGCATGCTTGCAGTCTGGGATTTCTGTTATGCGTTTTCCTGCTTGGGCACCATGATCTGAATCGGCTTTGGAATATTGGTCACAACGGCTTTCTCCGTTTCACCGCCGAACTCGCCGTCCAGGGTCCAGGGCACCGGCTCCTGGAAGGTAAGCGTCACGGAATCGCACTGGAGAATATGGAAATAATCCGGGCGGAAATCCCGGGCAATCAGGCTGCCCACCAGCGCATTGTAATCCGCCAGCACCTTGGGCGCCTTCACGAGAATCAGCTCATTGAGCCCATCGTCCATCTTGACAATGTCATCATCCAGCGCCTTAAAGCCGCCAACCGATGTGGCATTGGTCACCATACCCAGAATCACATCGTCCTCGATCACAGTCTCCTCCGTCTCTGCCACCACATGGATGGGGCGAATATCGGACAAAGATCGGATTCCCTCGAGAATATAAGCCGCTCTGCCCAGCGCCTGCTTGCTGGCATGAGGTGTGGCATAGCTGACCTTGGTAAATGCACCGAACGCCGCCACATAAGTAAAGTACCGGTCATTGAAGCCGCCCATATCCACCGGGAATACTTCCCCCTCCACAATATTCTGGGCAGCCTCCTTGATGGTCTTGGGAATATGCAGGGAGGTGGCAAAATCATTGACGGTGCCAGCCGGGATATAACCCAGCACCGGGCGGCGATTCAGGGTCATCAGACCGGAAACCGTCTCATTGAGGGTGCCGTCTCCGCCGCAGGTCACCACCATGTCAAATTCCTCGCCCCGTTCCTGCAAAAACTCCGGAATATCCAGGGGCTTTTGGGTGGGGTGGCATAATACGTCATAGCCGTTTGCAGTAAAGTAGTCGATAACGTCCATGAGCTGGAAGCGCATCTCCTCCTTTCCCGCCGCGGGATTTACAAAAAACAGCATTTTCTTCATAATTTGAATTCCTCCACAGGAAATAGTGATAAATTTACGCGCTTGGGGGCGAAAGTGCAAACCGCGTCAGCTTACAGTCCGTCTGCTCCAGCAGCTCAGAGAACTCCTGGGACAGCGCCTCCGCTGCCAAATCCTCCGTCACCCGATCCTTCCACTGGAAATTGTCCCGATAGCCCAGGAAGAAAATCAGGTGGATGCCATAGTCGGATTCCGCAATTCCAATATCGCCGTATGCATGCCCCGCGGGATCAAAGCACCAGCTGCTGAAGCTTTCCCCCAGCTGCCCCGGTGCAAGATCGGTCAAAAGTCCGCCCGCATCCCGGCTGCCGCTGTCTGCCGATTGCCGCTGTGCCAGCTCCATAAACGCCTGTTCCGTGCTGCCCTGCTGCCGGAGCCAGTTCAAGTCCTCCTCAATTCTCCGCTGCGCCGCAGCCAGACTTCCCTTTTGGTCCGGCAGATAGAGCACCTGTCGAATGTCCACATTGGGCAGCTCCGATTGCGGCAGCGCCGTATAATCCGACCGATGGGACTGATAATACTCCTCCAGCTGCGCATCGGAAAAGCGTTCGGCGCGATAAAGAGCATCGGAATAGAACTGCGCCAAAAACGTATCCCGCAAATACTGCTGATAGGTTTTCTCTGTCACCGCAGGACCGTACTTTGCACGGAGATATGCCTCCACATCCCCAGTGCCGTCCCGATTCGTATAACCGGAAGCTGCCGCCATATTGGGAAGCTGCTCCAGACTTGCTTCAAACGCGCGAATGTTCTCCGGCTCCGGCTGAAAGCCTGCCCGATTCGCCCGTGCCACCAGGCTCTTTGTGAGTGCCGCATCCTCCAGCGCCTGCTGCCGGAAATAATCCGCCCAGGTATAGCCCTCTTCCAGATTGATGTACTGCCGCTCCAGATTGCCCGACGGATCAAAGGGCAGCTGGGCATTTTGCTGGGAATACTGGTTTTTCATCTCCGCCATCGCGTTGCCAAAATAGATGGAAAAGGTGCGGTTATCCATGAAAATGCCCTCGTTTCCCTGCATCGCCACCGCATCCGGATCATACTGTCTGGAGACCAGCCACGTTGTCAGCAGAACCAGCACCAGCAGAAAAACAGACAGACAAAGCCCCCAACGCTCTCCTGACGTATAGCGTGGCTGCTTCGGCGCCTGGTGCTCCTGTGCCGACTCTTCCCGGGACGCCGCAAGATTCTCATAAAAAATACCGGGCAGCTCTTTGGTGGCTTCCGGTACTTCCGGCGGCTTCCACCCCGCTTCGCCGCAATTGGGACAATTGCCTGCCTGGTCCAATTCCTCGCCGCACAGAGGACAATTCATATCATTTCAGCTCCCAGGATACAAAGAATAGCTCCAGTTTATCACAGCCGGAAGGAAAATGCAATGAAACCTGCGAAAATCCCCTGTGTACGAATCCGTTGCTTTGTGATATAATGTTCTCACTACATATGATTTTGGAGGGACCCTTATGACCCAGGAGATTCAGCTGAAAAACGGTTCCGTGCTGGTATCCGTCACCGGCTACAGCGGCGAGAGCGATTTTTATGCCATGTACGATATCATCAAGGAGCTGCTTGCCCCCGAGCATGCCACCTACGGCGTGGACAGCATGTGTGTAGACGGCTCGTTCCGGAAGGACGGCATTCTGGTCCGGATGAGCAGTGAATGCATCACCGACGACTGCTGCTTCCACTATGACCCCACCAGCCTTTCCCCCGAGGATGTGGAAAAGGTCAAGGGCTGGATCAACGAGATCGTCACTGAGCTGCACAAGCGTCTGCCCCGGTAAGCTTATACTCCTGCGATTTGTATTCGCAGGAGTATTTTTTCTGCGCAAAATTCACCCTTCTCAAATACTTATTACAAATTTATTAAGTAATTATTGTGAATTATTCCAAATGGACAAAACAAATGGGAGATTTTATAATGTTTTTATCTAGGGAAACACTGCACAATTGCGATTCGAGAAAGGAGAATGAACCATGCGAAAATCGAGCCTTGCCTTACTGTTGACCGCTGCACTGCTGGCGTCCATGCTGGTGGGCTGCGGCGGCAATACTGCTTCCTCCGCTGCGCCGCCGGCTTCCACTGCCGCAGAAGAAAACACCCCCTCTCAGGCGCCCGCCCCTGCACCGGAGGAAAGCATCCCTGCGCCCGAAGTATCCGCCGCAGAGGAGAGCACTGTAGAAGAAGCGCCCGTGGAATATGCCACCATGGCAGAAAAATATGCCGCCATGAGCCACGACACCAATGAAGCGTATAAAGAACTGGAAGAGGGTGTGGGCACCGAAATCACCTATCCCCTTGCCGACGGCGACACACTGACCATGTGGCGCGTGTTCTCCGCTTTTATCTGGAGCGGATTGATGGAGTCCTATGCCGACATGCCCACCCTGCCCATCATTGAGCAGGCAACCGGCGTCAACATGAAGTTCATTGAGTGCTCCGACTCCGCTGCCTATGAGCAATTCAACCTGACCATTGCCACCGGCGACTATCCCGATCTGATGGCGATGGACTATTACTCCGGCGGCGTCACCGCTGCCTATGAGGATGACATTATCATCGACCTCACCGATCTGGTAGATGAGAACATGCCCAACTACAAAACCCTCATCGACACCATGGACGACTACACCAAAAAGAGCATCTACACCGACGACAACCGGATTCTGCGTATCTGGACTCTGGCATCCAACGTGGTATCCGAGCAGGGTCTGAGCTACCGCGCCGACTGGGCGCAGGAGTTCGGCATGGACGCTCCCGTGACTGTAGACGATATGTTCGACTACCTCACCGCCGTGAAGAATCAGTACAACTGCACCTATCCCATCTTCATCGACAACTCCGCTACACTGGAGGGCTTTACCGGCGCCTTCGGCACCGCAGGCATCAACCTGGGCTGGACGGACCTTGGCATGATGATGGACGGCGACACCGTGGTTTCCTCCCTCACTGACGAGCACTTCCGGAATTACATCGAGGGCTTCCACAAGTTCTATGCCGCCGGTCTCATTAAAGACGACTTCTATTCCGAGTCCTACGGTCCCGACTACATCAACAGCTACGTCTCCAACGACCAGTGCGCCGTCACCTCCATCCGCGGCGATAAGTTCACCACCATGACCGACGCTGCCATCTCCCCCACCTTCGCCTTTGAGGCAATGGCTCCTTTGGTGGAAAACCAGGGCGACACCTACAAGTTCCGCATGCGCACCAGCCACACTGGCAACGGCAACATGTCCATTACCACCGGCTGCGAGAACCCCGAAATGGCTGCCCAGTTTATGAACTGGTTCTACACCTATGACGGCTACATGATCACCAACTATGGCGAAGAGGGCGTCTGCTTTGAGTATGACGACAATGGCGATCCTGTCTACACTGACTTCATCGTCCACAATCCCGACGGCTACAACGTCATGAATCTCAGAAATATGTACACCAACCCCGTGTTCAACAACTATACCAACGCCACCGCCGTCTTCTACACCTATGACGAGGTGGAGCTTTCCGCCTTCGATATCTGGAACAACAACGGCACCGATGAATGCTCCCTGCCCACCCTGTCCCTGACCACCGACGAAAATGCGGAATACGCCAACATCGCCACCACCGTCTATACCTTTGCCACCGAGCAGATTCTCAAGTGGATGATCGGCGAGGCAGAGCTCACCGACGAGAGCTGGGATAGCTACGTGCAGCAGTGTGAGTCCATGGATCTTGCCCGCTGCGTGGAGATCTATCAGACCGTTTACGATCGGATGTACAAAGCATAAATCACTGATTATATGGAGGACGGGTTCAGCCCGTCCTCCTTTTTTATCTGCCGGAATGGATTCGTGTATCGGCTGAATAAATCAGCGAAAAAGGATTGCATTTCGTCTATTTTGTGCTACAATAGAGGAAGAAAAAAGCGTGCTCTTCGGAGGACGCTGAAGTTAAGAAAGGATTGATTTTCCATGGCAAAGACCATCATTACCGCCGCTCTGACCGGCGCTGTAACTCCCGCTGGTTATGACATCCCCGAGACTCCCGCTCAGATCGCCGAGTGCGCTTATGAGTGCTGGAAGGCTGGCGCTTCTGTTGTTCATCTGCATATGCGTGACGACAACGGCGCTGGCGTTATGGATCCCGTAAAGTTCTACGAGACCATCAAGGCCATCCGTGCTCACAAGGACTGCGACGTTATCGTAAACTGCACCTCCTCCGGTGACAACCGCGTTTCCGATGACTCCCCCTACGGCAACGCTATGCGTATGCTGCACCACAAGAACGTTCCCGGCATTGAGATGGGCACCTTCGATGCTTCCTCCTTCAACTGGGGCATCCCCGGCGGCGTATTCCACAACTCCCCCAACATGCTCTCCACTCTGGGCACCCTGTACCAGGAGAAGGGCATTAAGCCTGAGTTCGAGATCTTTGATTTCGGCGCTCTGCGTGCTGTTGGCATCTATTGGAAGAAGGGCTTCGTTGTTGCTCCTCTGCACTTCCAGTTCTGCCTGGGCGTAGTTGGCGGCATGGACGCTACTCCCCACGATCTGCAGATCCTGCTCGACGAGATGCACAACCTGCAGGCTGCCGGCAAGCTGCCCGCTGAGTGCACCTGGTCCGGCTTCGGCATCGGCAAGGGTCACCTGCCTGTTATGTTCTCCTGCATCGCCAACGGCGGTCATGTCCGCGTCGGCATGGAGGACAACGTTGTTTACGGCAAGGACAAGGACGGCAAGAAGATCATGGCTACCAACCTGATGCTGGTTCAGCGCGCTGCTCGTGCCATCGAGGCATTCGGCAACGAGGTTGCTACCCCCGCTGAGGCTCGTGAGATGCTGGGTCTGAAGCCCCTGGATCATGAGGCTGTTTGCGCTGCTCTCGACGCTGTTAAGATCGAGGATCTGGAAGCTGCTAAGCAGGCTGTTAAGGACGAGTTTGGCGGTCCCTACTTTGCTGCTACTTCCATGGGCGGCAAGAAGTAATTTACTTCTATACATCTGTTCCGCAGTGGTTTTTCCACTGCGGAACTTTTTCATGGTACAAGCCCCCTAAACATAGCAAAACCCCGACGGTCAGCAAGCCGTCGGGGTTATTTTCATTCTGAATCCGTTTCCTGTAGGTCATTAGCAGAGAACGCCTGCACCACAGTGAGCACAGCTTCCTTCTGCTTGGGCGTCAACGGTCTCCAACCCTCAAACAGGGCTTTGAGCTCCGGATTGAGTTCCACCATTTCACCCTCCGCGAAGAATTGGGAGAGGGTGATGCCGAAGCCGTGGCAAATAATCTCCAGTGTATAAATAGAGGGCGTTGCATTCCGTCGGTAGATGTTGTGTATCGTTGATTCCGAGAGTCCACACTCCTTCGCCAAACGATATTCCGTCCAACCGCGTTCTTTTAACAGTTCCCGTAAGCGAGCAAGTACATCCACAACATCACCACTTTCTTGTAATTATTTTACCGTCAAAGTGGAATGTTTTATACTTTATGCTTGTCTGCAACATACGGTTGTGATATAATGTATTTCAAATAACTGACAATTCGGAGGAATGCGAAATGTTCGAAATTGAATCTGCCCATATTTCCGCCGCCGGTCTATCGTTCCAGCTTCCCCCTGGCTTTACCCTTCTGGAACCCCAGGAGCCCCATGTCAACCCCACCCTGGAGCTCCGTGCTCCGGATGGTAGCTATCAGATCACCATCAGTCTGGACCGCAGTGCAAAGTCCTCCGGCGATGAGCTGCGCAGTATTCTGTCCGAGGGCGGCTATACCGTGCTCTCTCCCATAACGCCCTTCCAGCAAAACGGTCTTTCCGGTCATTCCGCCGCCTATCTCAGCGGCAGACGCGGCTATTGGGAGCTGCGGGTGGATCTGCCTGACGCAAAGCCTTCTGAGCCCAACACGCTGGTGTTTCAGCTTTCCACCCATTGGGGCAGGGGGATTGAATCCTTTTGTGGCAGCCCCGATGTTGCTCTATTGCTTCAAAGTCTCCACATTGCATCCGAATAAATGCAGCAATACCGCCGGAGCGTAGGAACGCTCCGGCGGTATCGTTTTATGCATCATTCGATTATTTCCACACAGCAGGCATCATACATGGTATTTTTCCCGCAGAACGCTCAATGCCTCTCTCGCATCCATCTCCTCGCCATTTTGCTGTTGCAGCTCAGCCTCTGCCCCCTTGGCATGAAGGTCTGCCATCCACAGCTTTTCCTCTGAGGTATCATTCAAAATCATCTGCACTTCGCCAGCAGCTCCTCCCATTTCCGGTCCACGTACGCCTGGGCATTCTCCAGCATCCACTCGTTGCCCTTCTTAAAGCAGTGCTTGAACCGTCCCTGGAGCCGCATATAGTCCTCGATGGGCTTCTTTTTCTTGGGCTCATAGGTCAGCCGCCAAACGCCGTTTTCCACCTCATACATGGGCCACAGGCAGGTGTCCACCGCCAGCTGGCAGATGGTGGGCAGCAGCGCCGTGTCATACTGCCACCCTCTGGGGCAGGGGGACAGCACGTTCAGGAAGCAGGGTCCTTGGGTATAAATCGCCTTCTTTGCCTTCTCGTGGAGGTCCCGGAAGTTGCCGATGAACGTGGACTGGGCAACATAGGGGATGCCGTGGGCAACCATAATGGCGGTCAAATCCTTTTTGTCCTGCTGCTTGCCCTGAATTTCGGAGCCAACGGGCGCCGTGGTGGCGTCCGCAAAGCGCGGGGTAGAGGACGAACGCTGAATGCCGGTATTCATATATGCCTCGTTGTCGTAGCAAACATACACCATGTCATGTCCCCGCTCCATGGCGCCGGACAGAGACTGAAAACCAATGTCATAGGTGCCGCCGTCGCCGCCAAAGGTAATGAATTTAAAGTTTTCCTGGACCTTTCCCTGTTTGCGGAGGGCTTTATAGCATGCCTCTACGCCGGAGCAGGTGGCAGCGGCATTTTCAAAAGCGGAATGCACATAGCTCTCCGTCCAGGAGGTATAGGGGTACATGAAGGAGGAAACCTCCAGGCAGCCGGTGGCGTTGGTAATTACCGCACGATCCTCCGGCTCCAATGCCCGCATCACGGCACGGCAGGTAATACCCGCGCCGCAGCCTGCGCACAACCGATGACCGCCCACAAAACGCTCGGGCTTTTCAAGCTCTTTCTTAAACTGATATGCCATGATTTATTCCCCCCTGACGCCCATATGGGTGTATACTTTGCCAACCTCGCCGGTTTCGGCAATCTGCTCCAGCCGCTGATACAGGGCTGCAATGTCGCCGGTGGACACATCTCTGCCGCCCAGACCATAGACCACATTGATGAGCTTAGGACGATGCTCCAAATCATACAGCGCACTGCGGGTTTCCGCAAAAATCGGACCGCCGCAGGCGCTGAAGCCCTCGGACTTGTCCATGACAGCCACCGCCTTACAATGAGACAGCGCCTGTGCCAGCTCCTCCGCCGGGAACGGGCGGAATACACGGAGCTTTACCAGACCGACCTTCTTGCCCTGTGCCCGAAGTGCATCCACCGCAGCCTTTGCAGTGCCAGCAGTGGAGCCGATGAGCACCAGCGCTTCCTCGGCGTCCTCCATGCAATATTCCTCAAAGAAGCCATAGGTTCTGCCGAACTGCTCGCCAAAGCGCTTGCCCTGATGGAGAATCGCCTGCTTGGCATCCTTCATGGCTTCGGCTTCCTGCTTTTTATGCTCAAAATAGTAATGGGTCACGTCATAGGGACCCACTGCCATGGTCTCTCCGGCTTTCAGCAGAGAATGCTCCGGGTGATATTCCCCCACAAAGCCCTTAACCTCGCTGTCCTCCAGCAGCTCAATGTTCTCCACCGCATGGGAGGTAATAAAACCGTCCATGCAGATCATCACCGGCAGCCGTACAGCCTCGGCAATGGGGAACGCCTGGACATAGTTGTCGTAGACCTCCTGATTGTTCTCTGCGTAAATCTGAATCCAGCCCGCATCCCGTGCGCCCATGGCATCGGAATGATCGTTGTTGATATTGATGGGACCGGACAGCGCCCGGGTGGAAACCGCCAAAACGATGGGCAGCCTGCTGGACGCTGCCACATACAGCAGCTCATACATCAGCGCCAGTCCGCAGGAAGACGTGGCGCTGATGGCACGTCCGCCAGCCGCTGCGGCGCCGATGCAGACAGACATGGAGCTGTGCTCGGATTCCACCGTCACCAGCTCGGTATGTACCTTGCCGTCCGCCACATACTGGGCAAAATACTGGGGGATTTCCGTGGAGGGAGTGATGGGGAATGCGCCCATAACGTCAGGGTCAATCTGCCGCATGGCAACGGCAACCGCTTCGTTGCCGGAAAGTCTGTCGAGATGTGCCATTATTCTCCCTCCTCCTGAAATTTGATGGCGTCAAAGGGACATGCGGTGATGCAGATGCCGCAGCCCTTGCAGTGCTGTAAATCGAACTCGCCGCGCCGCCCGTTCTTTACCGGAATGGCGCTGTCGGGACAGTAGGGCACGCACAAAAGGCACTGCTTACATTTATCCGCCAGAAATACGGGGGTCTGCGTGCGCCAGTCTCCGGTGTTGAACGTCAGCGACGTGGCAGGCTCATAGATTTCTCCGCCCGGGGTCAGCTGCTGCCAGGGGGAATTTTCATGAATATCCTTTGCGTAAATCATCCCTGTACCTCCTCCATGGAAATGCTCAAAACCTTCATATTGCCCGCGATCACCTGGGGCTTGGTGGCAAATTTATGGTGGAAGGACTCCTCCATATCCGCCTTAAACTTCTCCGGTTCCACCACGCCGCTGACCTTTACCGTTGCCGCTAGCATGGGGGTGTTGGGGAACACCTTACCCAAAATCTCCTTGGAAATGCCGTTTGCGTCGATGGTGCAGACCCTGCCTGCATAGCCGCCCAGCAGCGGACGGATTTCCTCCGGGGGCTTTTTCGTGTTGATGATAATCGCGCCGGATTCCTTCAAGCCTGCGGTCACGTCTACGCAGTCGATGAGTCCTTCGTCTACCACCACCACGTAATCCGGCTCGTAGATATTGGAATGGATGCCGCACCGCTGGGTGCTGATCCGATTATAGGCTGTGATGGGCGCACCGCTGCGCTCCGGACCGTATTCCGGAAAGCCCTGCACATACTTTCCCGACGAAAACGCCGCGTCTGCCAGCAGAAGGCATGCGGTTTTTGCGCCCTGTCCGCCGCGACCGTGCCAGCGGATCTCCACCATATCCTGATTGTTCACAAAAAAACCTCCCTGTTTTTTATGCAGCCGGAGGATACAAAAAGCGGCTCCGTCCGTAAAGGGACGAAAGCCGCAAACGCTTCGTATAACCACCCGTTACTGCATACCAACATATGCTCTTCCGATAACGGGGAATACCGGCAGCGCCTACTACAATGTTTGGGCTGCTGTTCAGAAGTGATGTTCAGATCGCCGCTACTATCGCCGGGCTTCCACCGCCCCCGGCTCGCTTTGGAGTTTGCCTGCGTCCTACTGTCTTCGTCATTACATTTACAGTGTTTTGAACTTGGGTCTATCATAGTCTTCCGGCGGTAATTTGTCAATATGCATTTCACGTTTCACGCGACAACCTTTTTGCGGTTTTTCCTGCATTTTTTGTACAAGTTGCGCAGTCCATTGTGCATCTCCGGCACACATTCGTCTGCACATCGGAGCTTAGGTGAATTTCCGTCATGCTATTCCGTCATTGCAATTTTTCCGTCTTCGATACCCGGAAAATATTTTTGCATTTTTCTCACAAAACCCCTTGACAGATTTCCATTTCTGTTGTATATTGTAGACACAAAGAAGAAAGGAATGATTCCAATGAAGTAATCCAGCACGACAGTTCAGCGAGTGACTCTGTCGGAAGATTTGCAGGTTTGATATGTGTAATCTTGCATTGTTTATTTTCATGCTCTTGAAACCCCGCCTAATATTCTTATCCGGGATTTCCGGTTGAAAATAGATATTCCAGCACTGGGAGGTACACTCCGATGTACTGATCGAAGCTTCGTCCGATCCACCCACCGATGGAGGCAAGGGTCCCATGCACAGCTGATATTTTCTTCAGTTCGTCAAATTCAAAATTCTATGGCAAGTCCCCGCATGGCAATCGCTGTCCGGGTAAAAAGTTGGAGGTAAATTCCCATGTACTGATCCGTCAATCGTCCAGAAGTCATTTGCGTTGGAGGCTCGGGTCCCATGAAAAACTAAAGCGGAGATTCCGCACATCAGATCTTAGATCGATCTATATTATTCTGGAGGACAGTCCCGTGAACAGATGAACTGGCAACGACGCCGCAGTACCTTTGTAAACAATAATTTCATATGAAAGGATGAGAGGGGCATGATTGAACCCACCCAGCAGTAGCTGCCGTGTATGGTGAAGAAGGATACCGTACACGGCAGTTTTTTGCGCCTATCTCACTTGTTGTTACCCTAAAAAGGACCCGATACCTCCGTATCAGGTCCTTCTGTTTATACCAGTCCCACATGAAATACGGGCACATATACCGTGCTGCCGCGAATCTGCCGGGACTCCATAAGCCATAGCCGCCGTACCGAAATCGTTACCGGTTCCGCCGGCTCCGGCACTGCGTTGCTTCTCAGCTTGCATCGGCGTGCCAGCGTGACATGGGGCACAAACGCCCGGCGCTCGACCATAAAGCCGTTTTCCGTCAGCAGTTGTCCCAGTGTATCCGAAATTTCTGCCGCTTCTGGGCTGCTTCCTGTGAGATACCACAGCCGCTCCTGCCCCTTTCCCGCAAACCAGCCATAGTCATCCAGAGCAAGGTCAAACGGTCCACAGGTTCGTGCTGCCGAAAGCAAAATCTCTTTCAGAGCCTTCACCCGTTCCGGCGGGATTTCTCCCAGAAATTGCAGGGTCATATGAAGGTTCTCCGAAGGGGTATAACGTCCTGCTTCTGACGCCCGCTCTAATTTCTCCTGCCACCGCAGAATGGACCTCTTCTCCCGTTCCGATGGCACCAGCGCGTAGAACAGTCTCACAGGATACCTCCCATTCTCAGCTGCTCCAGCTGCGCAGACGTCATGCGCCATTTCCAGTTGCCCGTAGGAACTCCTGGGACATTGATGCGTGCTTCGTCCCCCAGTCCCAGTACATCCTGCACCGGGAAGATCACAGTGGCAGCATGGGAATGCAGCAGTTCCTTCAGGATTTCCTCCGGCGCTGTGTCGCTCCCCTGCGTCTCCAAAAAGCCCTTGAGCGTCTGGTTATCATGGGTACCGCTGAAAAACACGCGATTCCCCGCTTCCTCCGGCGTCATTTCCGCCATCTCCCGGGCATTAAACTGCCAGACGTTCATGCCTGGCAAGCCAGTATGCCGCAGGAGCACCGTCACCTGACTGTCCAGGGCGCCCAAATCCTCCGCCAGAATCGGCAGCTGTCCCAGCTCCTGTGCCAGACTTCGGAACAGCGCCACGCCCGGTCCCTTCATCCATACGCCGCTCTTTGCCGTTTCATCTGCCGGGATCGCATAATAGGCCGCAAAGCCCCGGAAATGGTCCATCCGCACATAATCAAACTGTAAAAGTGCCTGCCGCACCCGTCTCGTCCACCAGGTATAGCCGTCCTGTGCCATCCGTTCCCAATCGTAGAGCGGATTGCCCCAGTCCTGTCCCTCCGGCGTGAAATAATCCGGCGGGCAACCGGCACGCAGGGTGGGATACCCCGTTTCGTCCAGCTGAAACAGCTCCCGATGCGCCCAGGTATCCGCGCCGTCCACTGCCGCGTAGATGGGAAGATCTCCAATAAGCGCAATCCCCAGCGACTTTGCATACGCCCGCAGCCGATTCCACTGATATAAGAACCGATACTGCTCCTGCCGCGGCTGCTCCAGCTCCGCTGCATACTGTTTTTTCAGCGCGGGAAGATTGGTGCGATCCCGGTGCTCCGGCTGCCAGCTCTGCCAGGGTCTATCATTGTTCACACGGCGCAGCACCGTAAAGAGTACATAGTCCTCCAGCCAGAAGGCATTTTCCCGGCAAAACTCCGGGTAGCCTGTCATATCCACCGGAATGTCCGGGTCAATATATCTGGGATCCCCTGCGAAAATGCCACGGCTGGAATAGGGAGAATCTCCATCCCCCACCGGGCACAGGGGCAGCAGCATCCAGCTTTGGTAGCCCGCCTGATGAATTACATCCAGGAAATCATAAGCTCCCTGCCCCATGGTTCCCTCAGGCAGCGAAAACAGCGGGCACAAAATTCCCTTGCCCTGTGGCTTTTTCACCATTCCCGGCAAGGTCGAGTAGCTTTTCTTCGTTCCTTCTCGATAGAGCATGATACCGCTGCATGGTCCGATGGTCAGCTTCTCTCCGGAAATCACCGTTCCGGTCAGCAAATCCAGCCACTGCTCCTCCGCTGCGTCCATAAAAACATTCTGTGTCTCCCAGGACCGGTTGACATAAAGTTTTACCGTTTCCTGCTTCCACCGGCGCTCCAATAGAAATACCACATCGTTGATTCCGGAATACCGTGCTGTTCCATGGGTGAGCACCGGATATTCCTTTCTGAGATGGGACAGCATCCGCACATGGTATTGGAGATCACCGTTTTCTCTGCCCCAGGGAAATGTTCCGCGGTTAAAGGGATCGGCATAGCCCTCCATTCCCGCTTCATCTCCATAATACACGCAGGGTACCCCCGGGAATGCAAACAGCAGCACATCCAGCAGCCGAAGCCGCTGCTCCGCCATTCTCCGCTGTTCCGCCGGCAGATGATATTGCTCTCGTTCCGGTTCCGAAAGTCCATCCGGTGCTTCTCCCAGCACTGTGAGAATTCGCGGCGTGTCATGAGTGCCGACCAGATTCAGCGCGCCGTACAGTGCCGTTTCCGGATAGTTTTCCCGAATGGACTCCATCTCCTCGGCAAATTCTCCCGCCGTCTTTTTGCCCAGCAGGAACGCCACCGCGCCGTCCCGGAACGGATAGTGCATGGTGCAGTCCAGCTCCTGTCCCAGCAGGTATTCCCGCAGGTGGTCATAGCTGATTTTATGACTGGCGTCCTCCCAGACCTCGCCCAGCAGCAGTGCGTCCCCCCGTTCTGTTTTACAGGCGTTTCGAATCTCAGCGATAAATGGATCCGGAAGCTCGTCTGCCACGTCCAGACGCCACCCAGAGGCTCCCAGGTGAAGCCATTTTCGAATCACGCCGTTTTCCCCGCAGATGAGCTTCTGATAGTCCGGATTCATCTCCTCCACATCCGGCAGCGAATCTACCCCCCACCAGCACTCATACCCGGCGGGATACTGATCTCCAAAGCGGTACCAGCTGTCATAGGGGCTGGGGGTATCGCCATAAGCGCCGGGCTGTGGATAGTTTCCCCAGCGGTTAAAATAGATGCTGTCGTCACCGGTATGACTGAATACGCCGTCCAGAATCACCCGGATCCCCATTTCCTTCGTCTGGGCACAGAGATTCTGGAAATCCTCCTCCGTGCCAAAGCCCGGATCGATGGTCAGATAATCCGCCGTATCATATTTGTGGTTGCTGGAAGCCAGGAAGATTGGATTTAGATAGATGGCGCCTACTCCCAGAGATTTGAGATAGGGCAGCTTTTTCAAAATACCCTGAAAATTTCCCCCGAAGAAGGGCCATCGGATGACTCTGTTCTTTTCATCCCGGCAGTAAAATGGGGTATCGTCCCAGCTCTGCATCACCATGCGCCGGGTGCCCTTCCAGCCTACCGGATGGGCTGCATTCTCCTGGCACCGGAGCCAATCCGCCCCTCGGGCAAACCGGTCCGGAAAAATCTGATACACCACCGCATTCCGGTACCATTCCGGCAGCTTCTGCTCCTGATAAACGGTGATCTGCCAGGACTCCGGCTGATCGGTGCACTTGCCTGTTCCGCCGGTATCCTTTCCATAGAAGATCGTTCCCGCCGGGGTATCCACCCGGAAATAGTACCATACCAGCCCGGGCGTTTCCGGCGCAGTCACTTCCGCCGTAAAACGTCCCGCTGCGCCCTTTTTCATGGGAATCAGCGTTTCCGTTCCCGTCCACAGCCGCAGATAAACCGGATATGCTTCCGGCATATCCAGGGCTATGGTCACCACCGTTCCCGTTTTCACTGCGCCATAGGGGCTGCGATATTCCCGCTTCCGGGCATTGTGATAGAGTTCCATGTACGCCTCCGTGTTGAATCATAAGGAAGGGAAGGACGCGAAAACGCCCTTCCCTCGTCCGAAATAGGGAGCTTATCCCATGATCTTCCGATAGATGTCCAAATACTGTTTTGCGCTGTTTTTCCAGCTGAAGTCCTGCGCCATGGCTTGCATTTGAAGCCGCTGCCAGACCTCCGGCTGCGTACGGTAAATCTCCAGCGCCGAAAGGATGCAGTTTTTCAGCTCTTCGCCGCTGGGATTCCGGAAGGAGAAGCCGGTCCCCTCACCGGTATACTGATTATAGGGAATCACGCTGTCCTTGAGTCCCCCGGTTTCCCGTACCACCGGCAGCGTACCGTAGCCCATGGCAATCATCTGGCTCAGACCGCAGGGCTCAAACAGCGACGGCATCAGCAGCATATCCCCTGCCGCATACATCCGGCAGGACAGCGGCTCGTCAAAGGTGCATCGGAATGCAATTCTATCCGGGAATGCCGCGCTGTAGTTCCCCAGCAGCCGCTGATAATTCTCGTCGCCGGTCCCCAATACTGCCAGCTGTACCTCCTGATGTACAAGGGATTCCAGCGCCCATGCCAAAAGATCCATGCCCTTCTGGTCTGTGAGCCGGGAAATCAGCACCATCAGCGGAATATCCGGATTTTGCGGCAGGCTCAGTTCCTTCTGGAGCTCCGTTTTGCATGTGCGTTTGCCGGTCATGTCCTCTGCGGAGAAGGGATAGGCTGCGGCTTTCGGTGAAAATTTCACCGTATCAATCCCATTGAGAATCCCTGCAAGCCGGTCCCTGTGCTGACTGAGCACTCCGTCCAGCCCCTCGCCATACTGCCATGTGCAGATTTCGCCGGCATAGGTGGGACTGACCGTGGTGATATAATCCGTGTAATAAAGTCCTCCCTGGAGGAAGTTGATGGCGTCCTCATGCCACCGGAGTTGATCCGCCGCATTTTTGCAGGTATGCAGTGCCAGCAGATCCCCCAGTGCAAATTCTCCGCAAATGCCCTGAAATTTCAGATTATGAATGGTCAAAACCGTGCGAATCTGCTGATATTCCGCAATCTGCCGGTACTGCTCATGGAGGAATACCGGCACCAGCGCCGTATGCCAGTCGTTGCAGTGAATCACATCCGGAAAAAAGCCGTCCAGATGCATCAGGCTTTCCAGAATTGCCTTGGAGAAAAACGCCACGCGCTCGCAGTCGTCTCCATAGCCATAGGCAGCATCCCGATAGAAGTAGAACTCATTGTCCACAAAATAGTACTGAATGGTCCCCACCTTTAAGGTCTCAATACCGCAATACTGATTTCGCCAGCCCAGGGGCACCGTAAAGGTCGCCAGCTTCTTCATTTTATCCCGGTATTCCGCCGGAATCTGACGGAGCTTGGGCAGAATCACGCGAATCTCGCAGTTTCTCCCCTTAAGAGCAGCAGGAAGACTTCCCGCCACATCGCCCAAGCCGCCGGTCTTGATAAAGGGCGACGCCTCAAAGGCAGCAAACAGTACATTCATCTTTTTTGCCATGGGATCGCCTCCTTACAGCTCCTGCTTCTTACCAATCACAAAGGGCTTTTTCTCACTGCCGGACAGCTTCACATCCGGGCTGATTTTGACGTTTTTATCGCAGATCACATTCTCCACCACAGCGCCCGCGCCAATGGTGCAGTGCTGCATCAAAACGGAATTCCGCACCACGGCGCCCTTGCCGATCTCTACGCTGCGGAACAGGATGGAGTTCTCCACCGTACCCTCCAGAATGCAGCTGGCAGCCACCAGAGAGTTTTTCACATTGGCGCCGGGCAGATATTTTGCCGGAGGAGAATCCTGCGTTTTGGTGAGCACCGGACGGTCCTCGGCAAACAGCTCCGCCTGAACCTCGGGACGCAGCAGATCCAGAGAAACATGCATATAGTCCTCGGCATTGTCCACCGCATGCTCATAGCCGCCATAGCACCAGGAATTCACCTGAATCTGCCCCAGGCTGGTGGCAAGGATGTCCATAATATCAATATAGCCCAGGTTCTGATAGCATTCAATGAAATCCAGCACCAGCTTCCGGTTAATCAGCATGCTGTCCAGGAAGCAATTCGCCTCGCCGCTGGCAGTGGCATGGATGCCCGTTACCGTACCGGAACCGGAGAGATCCAGGAAGAGTCCGTGCGCCGTATTCCCGGAACGAACCTTTTTATAAATCAGCGTTACCGGTGCCCCGGATTTTTCATGCTGGGCAATGGCAGGCTGAAAGTCGATGTTATAGACCCGGTTTGCCGCGCAAAACAGCACCACATCTTCATCTGCCCGCAGGAAAAACTCCCGGTTGAGAATCACATCCCGGAGGCTGAACCGCGCATGCAGATCCTTCAGTCCGTGCACCGCACCGGGCAGCAGGAACATGCCGCCCTGCTTTTTATTGAGTCCCCACTCCCGTCCCATGTTCAAATGGTCCGCCAGAGACCGATAGTTGGAGGGCGTAATCACGCCAACCGTGCCGATCTCGGAATTCGCCATGGAAGACAGGGTAAAATCAATCAGGCGATAGCGCCCGCCAAAGGGAATAGACGCCACCGGGCGGTCTTCAATGAGCTTTCCATAATGCTCACCGGTATAGTTGGTGGAAATGAGTCCGATTACACTGCTCATAGATATACCTCCTTACCCGTTGGTCAGATCATCGCCCAGAAGGGTGATGGGTCCGTTCTCTGTATCCTCACCGAAGGTGGTACCCTCCAGAATGGTCGCCCGCTCCGAAATAATGGCACGATAAACCCTTGCCCCCGGCTCTACCACTGCGCCGTTGAGCAGAATGGAGTCCTTTACCAGCGCGCCTTCTCCTACCGTCACGTTGGAGCCCAGCACGCTGTGATGTACCGCGCCCATGATCTTGCAGCCGTTGCTGACGATGGTTTTCTGCACATCTCCCTGGGGTCCTACAAAGTGGGGGGGATAGATATTGGAGTTGGAGAAGATTCTCACATTACCATAGAGATCCAGCGCAGGATGGTCCTCCAGCAGCTCCATATTAGCGCTATAGTAGCTGTCAATGGTGCCGACATCCTTCCAATAGCCCGAAAACTCATAGGCAAACAGCCGTTTTCCCGCTGCCAGCATTTCCGGAATGATGTTTTTTCCAAAGTCGTGGGCAGAGGTCTTGTCCTCATGGTCGGAAAGCAGGCTCTCCCGCAGCACACTCCAGGTGAAGATATAGATGCCCATGGACGCCAGATTACTCACGGGCTGTTCCGGCTTCTCCTGAAAATTCACAATACGCCCCTGCTCATCGGTTTCCATAATGCCAAACCGGCTGGCTTCCTCCCAGGGCACCGTCATCACCGACACGGTCAGATCTGCCTGATTTCCCTTATGGGCGTCCAGCATTTTGCTGTAGTCCATGGTATAAAGATGGTCGCCGGAGAGAATCAGCACATAATCCGGGCTGTAGGAGTCGATAAAGTCGATGTTGTGGTAGATGGCATCTGCGGTGCCGTTGTACCACTCGCCGCCCTGTTCGGTGGCGTAGGGAGGCAGGACGTGGACGCCGCCGTCAGAGTCATCCAAGTCCCACGCCTCGCCAGTGCCCAGAGAGGAGGTGAGGATCAGGGGCTTATACTGGGTAAGCACGCCCACCGTATCAATATTGGAGTTGACGCAGTTGGACAGGCTGAAGTCAATGATCCGGTATTTCCCACCAAAGGCCACGGCGGGCTT
>CAJKNS010000002.1 GCA_905201305.1 uncultured Eubacteriales bacterium | reverse complement strand
CCGCCTCGGCCTCCTCCAGCTTGGAGGGATCGCCGTACTCCACATAGTTCTGGTTGACCATCTTGGAAGCCTCTACATAGATGGGGGTAGAGGAGTTTTCCACATACATGACTGCAAACTTGTTGCCGCCGGAATAGCCGGGAGTCTTGGACTTATCGGTGAACCACCAGTTCAGGCTGTCCTCATAGAACTTGGGAGAGTTTGCCTTGTCGATGAACATGTTGAGCTTGGAATAGCCAACGCCCAGAGAGTCAACGTCGATCTCGCCGCTGGCAATCTGCGCTGCCATGGTTTCAGGATCGGCGACATCATAGGCGTTCTTCATTTCCTGATCGTCGAAGTAAGCGGCAACCCGGGAATTGGTGACATGAATACCGGTTTCCTCTGCCTCTGCATTACCGCCTGCGCGGCACTTCAGACCCATAACGCCGTTGATATCGCAGTTATAGGCGTATATGTAGCCGCCGGAAGCGGAGCACAGACCTGCATCCAGATAGGAGGTCAGGGTGGAGTTGTAGCAGTATACCCAGCTCTCGTTGGAGCCGATGGAGTAAACACCGGCGCAGCGAAGACCGAACGTCTTGGTGGTGACCTGATTTGCAACGATCACGCCGCCGCCGGAGTCGGTTGCCAGTGCGGTACCAGCCTCGTCACCGGTGACAACGACGGTCACATCGTCGGGATGCTCCTGATAAACGCCCTCCATATCGCCGCTCTTACCGCGGGACATGGTGCCGAGAGACGGATCGGGACGCTCGGTTGCGGTGAGGGTATCGGCGTCACGGTTTACAGAACCGTCTGCGCCGATCAGGTCGGTGCCTTCGGTGTTCAGCAGAATCTGACCGCCGGTGGAAACATAGGGACCGTGACCGCCGGAGGTGCAGGAGAAGATGTTGCCTCCCTCAATATAGATCACGCCGCTGGCAGTGGCATAGACGGAGTTCACGGTGCCGAGAATCTGGGGATTGTGCATGGTCAGGGCAGAGGTGCCCTTGTTGATGATAGTACCGGCAGGAGTGGTTGCATCGCCGCCGTCCACATGAATGGCGGAGCCCATGCCGAAGAAGTTGCCTGCTTCGGAGGGACCCTTGCCTGCGGTGTAGCAGTAAGAGGTGAAATCATCCAGCGTCAGATCGCCGCCCTGCTGTACGAAAACAGAGGCAGTGTTGGTGTGGTCGTTGGAAACGGTGTTCTCGTCGGGAATGTCCTTGGGATCAATCTCCTTGTAGAGATAGGTGCAGTACAGGCTGACCACGCCCTGGGCAGGACCGGAGGTGACGTTCTCGTAATAGTTGTAGAGCCGCACCAGATCGTAATCCTTGCCATAGACCAGCTTATCCTTCTTGTAAACGCCGTTGATGGCTTCTGCTTTCGAGAGATATTCTGGCTCATCGGTAACCTGATAAGCCTTGACCATCTCATAGGTCTTGCCGTCGGCGGCATAGTACATGCCAGTGGAGATGCCCATGGTGTTGAGATACTTGGAGGTGGAGCCGGTGGAAACGCCCACATAGTCGTTTACATCATCGGGAAGCTTTGCACCGTCTGCCACTGCCTTCTTGTTGATGTCGGGAGCGTCGTAGTCAAAGCTCTCGCTCATCTTGTCGGGGTCACGGCTGTCCTTGGGGTCTTCCTCATAGGTAACGTCCACGGAAGCGGAGCCGGTGGTGAAGGTGTAGGAAAGGTCATAGGTGTTCTTTCCAGCTGCATCGGCAACGGTCTGACCGTCTACCGTCAGCGCTTTGATCTTATACTGATAGTCCGCTACGATGTGGAAGGTAACGGTGTGCTTGCCGTCCAGCATGCCGGAGGGCAGATGATAGGTGCCGTTGGGCTGAATGTAGCCCTCTTCGCCGCCGGTGACGGAGAATACGGAGCTGCCGTCTGCGTCATAGGTGATGAAATCACGGGTGGCATCGGTGGAGGCATACGTCTCCGCAGCGCTGCCGGACTCGCCGTAAAATGCGCCGGGGCAGCTGAGGAAGGACGCAGGATCTGAGCTGATGCTGGTGACGCTGGAGGGAATGGACCAGCCGCTGGTGCTGTTGTAGTCATAAATCATCCGGGGGGACAGGGTGGTAACGCCCTCGGGAATCAGGAAATAAACATCCTCGTTCTTGTTGTTGGAAGAGATGTTCTGGACGCCGTTGCCCACGGTGGTAACTGCGTAGCCGCCCAGCGTGGCGGGCAGCATGACCACGTTGCCGGATTTCTCTTCGCCGGTGCCCCAGAGAATGGTGGCTTCGGGAGTGCCGCCTGCCATCATCTGCGCCATAAAGGCGTCCAGCTCCTCCTGGGTGGGTTCTCCGCCACCGCCACCGCCGATGGGTGCTCCACCACCGCCGCCGCCGGGACCACCGGGTCCGCCGCCAGGTCCGCCCATAGCAGCTTCCGCTACCTCATAGACCCAGGCGCCTTCTGTCTGGTTGCCCTGCGGAATGGATTCCTTTTCCGCTTCGCCGGTGTCTCTGGCTGCAAATACAGGTGCCGCGGCATAGCCCAGCACCATGGTGAGTGCAAGCAGCATGGATGCCGCTCTCTTACCTCGCTTCATGATGATCCTCCTTACTTTCAAAGCACAATTGCGCTTTTATGGCGCAAATATACCAGCTCGCTGAAACTTTTTCAATATTTTCTGTGCAAATCAACCAATTTGAGAACAATATGCAACCTGTAAAACACCCCAAAGCCGTTTTTGTGGGGCAGGGGTCATATTGCGGTTGCAAAGCAATTTTACGGGCAGGTAAAATGCAGCGGCTCCCAGGGCAAAGATTACGGAAACCGGTTGAGATTTCAGCCTTTCTTTGTTATAATGATTAGAAATATATGATATGGATGTGCATCTAAATTGAAATACGGCACTTGGAATGTCTCCCCCATTGACGGGGAGCGGACGGCGGCGCTTTCAGCCGGAATCTCCCCTTTGGCTGCCGCCGTATTGGTTTCCCGTGGATATGACACCCCCGAAAAAGCCGCCGGCTTTCTTGCCTCCGGTCATGGACCACTGCTGGATCCCATGACCATGCCGGATATGTCCAAGGCGGTCAGTCGGATTCGGAGCGCCATTGCGGCGGGGGAAATGATTGCAGTATACGGCGACTACGACGTGGACGGTATTACCTCCACCTGTCTGTTAACGGATTTTTTACTCAAACAGGGGGCAGATTGCACCTGGTATATCCCTGCCCGGCTGGAAGAGGGCTATGGACTCAATGAGCCTGCCATTCGCGGGCTGAAGGACCAAGGGGTCAGCCTGATTATCACGGTGGACTGCGGCATTACCGCAGTAGAGGAGGCAAAGCTCTGCCGGGAGCTGGGTATCGACCTTATCGTCACCGATCACCATGAATGCAGAACGGAGCTGCCGGATGCGGTGGCGGTGGTAAACCCCCATCGGCACGATTCCCAGTATCCCTTCCCCCATTTGGCGGGGGTTGGCGTTGCCTTTAAGGTGGCGTCGGCGGTGCTGGGGGATCAGCAGGCGGTATTCCGGGAATACTGTGACCTGGTCAGTCTTGGCACGGTGGCAGACGTCATGCCCCTGGTCAGCGAAAACCGGGTGCTGGTAACGGCGGGAATTGCAGCCATGCAGCATTCCCGTCGGGCGGGCATTCAGGCACTGATGCGGGAATGCCAGATTACCCCCGGCAGCGTTACATCCTCCACTGTGGGCTATACCCTTGCGCCCAGAATCAACGCCGCAGGGCGCATGGGCAAGGTGGAGCTGGCGGCAGAGCTGTTTATGACCCATAACCGGGAGGAAGCGGCACAGCTGGCAGCACAGCTTTGCCGGTTGAATCGCCAGCGCCAGACGATTGAAGCGGAAATCTATGCCGATGCCGCAGCCATGCTGGAGGGGGTGCAGAACCCCGATGCCATTGTATTGGCGGGAGAAAGCTGGCATCAGGGCGTGGTAGGCATTGTTGCCTCCCGATTGGCGGAGGACTATGGTTGCCCGGTGTTCCTGATTTGTCTCAGCGGCGATGCAGGAAAGGCGTCCTCCCGCAGCTATGGAAATTTCCCGCTGTTTTCAACGCTGGAAAAGCTGGAGCCGCTGCTTCATAACTTTGGCGGTCATGAGCTGGCAGCGGGCTTTACGATTTTGCGGGAGAATATCCCGGAGTTCCGCCGCCAGGTGACGGCATTGGCGCGGGAGTACCGGCTTTCTCATCCCGAGGGCTCTGCGTTGGAGCTGGACTGCGCTGTTTCTCCGGAACTGCTGACCACTGCCAATGTGACGGCGCTGGAGCAGCTGGAGCCCTTTGGCGCGTCCTGCCCCCGTCCTCTTTTGTATTTAGAGGGCATGCGGGTGGAGCAGCTCAGTGAGGTGGGCGGCGGAAAGCATTTAAAGCTGCGGCTGGGTCGCCATGGACGGGTGCTGGACGGCATTTTCTTCTCCACCACCGCCTGCAAGGCTGCCATTGCCCTGGGGGATACGGTGGAGGTGGCGTTCAGCCCGCAGATCAATGAATTCCGGGGTCTGCGCACCGTACAGCTCAATATTACCGATATTCGTCCGGGACTTGCCTGCCGTCAGGCGATGGAGCGGGAACGGAGAATTTATGCCTGCCTGAATGGCGACGGCGCAGCGTCACTGGATTTTGACAGCCTGATTCCGCCTCGCAAGGAGTTTGCAGCAGTGTGGCGCTATCTTCGGGCGAACAGCACCGGGGGCAGCGTCATGGATGAGTTTACCGTGCTGTCCCGAAAGATTGCAAGAAGTGCCGGACTTCCGGTGAGCTTTGTGCGCACCCGAATCTGCCTGGATGTATTGGCGGAGCGGGGGCTGATTCAGCTGGAATCCGGAACCCATATGATGACTATCCGCCTGACCCCGGGACCGGGAAAGGTGGATTTGGAAAACTCCGCAATTTTGCTGCGGCTGAGAAACCAAAAGAGAGGTGACTGACATGGAATCAGTATCCGAACATTATGCGGCAATGAAAGCTGCCATTGAAAAATATACGCCTCATGTGGATATGGAGCTGGTGGACGCCGGCTATCAATATGCTGCCCGGAAGCATGACGGTCAGCTTCGAAAGGACGGCTCGCCCTATATCATCCATCCCCTTGCCGTGGCGGAAATTGTAGCGGAAATGGGACTGGACACCGACTCCATTCTTGCGGCGCTGCTCCACGACTGCATTGAAGATACCGACGCCAGCCATGAGGAAATTGCCAAGCAGTTTGGCAAAACCGTGGCGGACCTGGTGGAGGGCGTTACCAAGCTGACCCGGGTGAGCTTCCGGTCCATGGAAGAGGAGCAGATGGAGAACCTCCGGAAGATGTTCCTTGCCATGAGCAAGGATATTCGCGTCATCCTCATTAAAATTGCGGACCGGCTCCACAATACCCGGACCCTGCAATATCAGACCCCGGAAAAGCAGCGGAGCAAATCCCTGGAGACCATGGAGATCTATGCGCCCCTTGCCCATCGGCTGGGTATGCAGAAGATCAAGTGGGAGCTGGAGGATACGTCCCTCAAGTACCTCGATCCCGTGGGCTATGAGGAAATCTCCAAGCAGCTGGACGAAAAAGAAGCGGAAAATGCCCAGCTGATGGCGTCTATCCGCGAAAAAATTGAAAATCGGCTGCGGGAAAGCGGCATCAAGTTCCAGATTTACGGACGGGTCAAGCACATCTACTCCATCTACCGGAAGATGTATTCCCAGAATAAAACTCTGGACGAGGTCTATGATCTCTATGCCTTCCGGGTGATTGTGGACGATATTGCCGACTGCTATAATGTGCTGGGGCATATTCACGATCTGTTTAATCTGGTGCCCGGACGGTTTAAGGACTATATTTCCACCCCCAAGCCCAATGGCTATCAGTCCCTGCACACCACGGTCATCGGCTCCGAGGGAATCCCCTTTGAGGTGCAGATTCGGACTGCCCAGATGCACCATACGGCGGAATACGGCATTGCCGCCCACTGGAAATACAAAGAGGGCATTCAGTCCACCGGCGGCGAGGAGCAGTTTGAGTGGGTGCGCCGTCTATTGGAAAACCAGCAGGATTCTGAGGCGGAGGACTTTATCTCCAGCCTGAAAATCGATATGTTTGACGACGAGGTGTTCGTCTTTACCCCCAGGGGGGAGGTCATTTCTCTGCCTGCGGGGTCTACCCCCATCGACTTTGCCTACGCCATCCATTCCGAGGTGGGCAACCATATGGTGGGCGCCAAGGTAAACCATCGGATTGTCAACTATGACACCATCCTTCAGAACGGCGACATTGTAGAGGTGATCACCTCCAAATCCGCCAAGGGCCCCAGCCGGGATTGGCTGAGCCTGTGTAAGTCCAACCAGGCGCGGATCAAAATCCGCCAGTGGTATAAGAAGGAACGCCGGGAGGAGAACGTGGTCAACGGCAAGCAGAGCTTTGAAGAGGAACTGCGCCGGATCGGGGTTGCCCCCAGCATTGTCAGCAACGATGCCCTCCAGCCGCTGCTGCTGAAAAAGCTCTCGTTCTCCAATATGGACGATATGTATGCTGCCATCGGCTATGGCGGACTTACCGCAGTAAAAGCGGTGAACCGGATCAAGGAGGAGATCCTCCGGTTCAGCAAGAAGGAGGCTGCCGAGGCTGCCGACGGAAATCCCAAGGACCCCACGTCCATCAGCCACAAGCCCAAGCTCGCCACCTCCGGCGTAATCGTGGAGGACATCGACAACTGCATGATTAAGTTTGCCCGGTGCTGCACGCCGGTGCCTGGCGACGATATTGTGGGCTTTATCACCAAGGGCTTTGGCGTCTCCGTCCACAGAAGAGACTGTCCCAATGCCGCCGGTGCCGCTTCTCCGGAGAATTCCGGAAGATGGGTGAAGGTTGCCTGGGCATCCATGCCCATGGAGAGTTTCTCTACCTCCTTTGAGCTGACCTGTCAGGACCGGGATGGACTGGCACTGGATGTTGCAATGATTATTTCGTCTATGAAGCTCAAGTGCTCGGAGCTCAACGCCCGGTCTGACGGCAAGGGCGGATGTACCATTTCTGTTACCGTAGAGGTACAGAATGTAACGGAGCTCAATGCAATCCGCGCCCGACTGTCCTCCGTCAAGGGTGTCAAGAGCGTTCGAAGGGGGCATCACTAATGCGGGCGGTACTGACCCGGGTTTCCTCCGCCTCGGTTACGGTGGATGGAACCGTTACCGGGCAAATCGGCAGGGGCTTTCTGATCCTTTTGGGCGTTGGTCCGGAGGATACAGAACAGGATTGCGATAAGCTGTGCAAAAAGCTGCTGAGTCTTCGGATTTTTACGGACGACCAGGGGAAAATGAACCTGGGATTGGAATCGGTGGACGGACAGGTGCTGGTGGTGAGCCAGTTTACCCTGTACGGCAGCTGCAAAAAGGGCCGCCGTCCAGATTTCTTCGGTGCAGCGGCGCCGGATAAGGCGGAACGGCTGTATGAGCGGTTTTTACAGCAGTGTCAGGCGCTGGGCTATCCACCCCAGCATGGCATTTTTGGCGCACATATGCTGGTGGAGTCCGTGAATGACGGACCTGTGACCCTGATTGTGGATTCCAACGAGCTGTAATAGCGTTTTCGAAGAAAATATCTTCCCCAAAGGAGAAGGTCCTGACACTGCGTGCCAGGGATTATTTATACAACGAATCTCCCCATGAAAGGAGCTATTCCAATGAAAATAGAAGTGCAGCAGGTGGGTCAGCTGATGACCAACTGCTATATCGTCTGGGACGAGCATACAAAAAACGCCGTGGTCATTGATCCCGGTGACGACGGCGCTTATCTTGCGGACCGTCTCCGGAAGAATGGACTGACGCTTCAGTACATTCTCCTGACCCACGGACATTTTGACCATATCACCGGTGTGCCGGAGCTGCTGGAAACCTGCGGAGCCGAGCCGAAGGTCTATATGTCCCACAAGGATTTGAAGCTTGAGGCGGTGTTCCATGAGAGTGTGGCGCTGGACCCGGAGCTGGTCACGGACTGGAAGGACGGCGATACCGTCGCCATGGATTCCATCACCTTCCGGGTGCTGGAGACGCCCGGTCATACTCCCGGCTCCGTCTGCCTGATTGCGGGAGACGTGATCTTCTCCGGAGATACCCTGTTCCAGGGGTCCTGCGGTCGGACGGATTTTCCCGGCGGCAGCTGGACGGACATGTGTGCATCCCTTCGGCGGCTCTATGAGCTCAAGGGGGATTACACGGTACTGTCCGGGCATACCGGTTCCACCACGCTGGAGCGGGAGCGGAAGACCAATATGTTCATGCAGTCGGCGCTGGGATGAAGCTCAGACTCATTGGGCATGACAGCCGCTATGCCATGGAACAGCTGGCGCTGATTCTGTTCCCTCAGGAGAAAATTGAATATGTAACGTCGGATTTCTCCGGTGACGGCGCAGTTTCCGTACTGTCTCAGGGGGGGACCTGGGTGACGGCAACGGCGAAAATTACCCGAAACGGCGAAACCGCCCGTGGAATGGCGCGCTGCCGGACAGCGCAGGTGACGGAGCCCCTTCGGCGGCAGATCCTCCGGCAGAGCTTTTATCGGGCGGCGCTGCATTTTCTGGATGCACCGCCCTCCTGGGGGGCACTGTCCGGTGTCAGACCGACCAAGCTGGTGTCCCGGCATTTGATGGCAGGGGGCAGCCGGGCTTCGGCGGACCGGATGTTGCGGGAGGTCTATGACGTATCTCCACCGCGGCGGGAATTGTGCTTGGATGCGGCAGAAGCAACTATGGCGGCACTGGAGAAGCAGCAGGCGGGGGATATCTCCCTGTATGTGGGCATTCCGTTCTGCCCCACCCGCTGCATCTATTGCAGCTTTGTTTCTGCGGCAACGGAAAAGTCCAGAAAGCTGATTCCGGTGTATTTAAAGGCGCTGGAGCAGGAAATTGATGCGGCGGCAGAGGGGCTAAAGCAGCACCCCCACCGGATTCGCACGGTATATATTGGCGGCGGTACGCCTACCACGCTGTCCGCAGAGGAGCTGCGGTGGCTGCTGCAAAAGCTCCATCAGGCGTTTGATCTGTCGGAGTGCCTGGAGTTCACCGTGGAGGCAGGACGCCCGGATACCCTGGACCCGGAAAAGCTCCTTGCCATTCGTCAGGCGGGTGCAACCCGCATCAGCATCAATCCCCAGACCATGGATGACCGGGTGCTGGAGATTATGGGGCGCAGCCATACCAGCGGAGATATCCTCCGGGCGTATGACCAGGCGGTGGCGGCAGGGCATACCGATATCAATATGGACCTGATTGCGGGGCTGCCCGGAGACACGCCGGAGGGGTTCCGGCATACCATGGAACAGGTGCTGTCTTTGCAGCCCACCAATATCACTGTCCATACGCTGGCACTGAAAAAGGCGGCAACGCTGTATTATGAAAAACGCGCCGCGCTTCCCACGGCACCCATGGTGGAGGAAATGCTCTCCTTTGCCTCCAAAGCGCTGCGGGCAGCGGGCTACCACCCCTATTATCTCTACCGGCAGAAATATATGTCCGGCAGCTTTGAAAATGTGGGCTGGAGCAGGCATGGATACGATAATCTTTACAATATATATATGATGGAGGAGCTCCATTCCATTCTGTCCCTGGGCTCCGGCGGCGTCACCAAGACCATTTCCGGCACCCAGGTAACGCGCCTGACCAATCCGAAATATCCTCAGGAGTATATCCGGGACATTGACGAGATATGCCGTAAAAAGCGGGAGGTGATCCTGTGATCTATGATCTCCATGAAGTTGCCCGGCAGCTTCAAACCGATGCCCCCGGCGCCATTGGCCGGTGGGAGCAGCATTATAGCGACCAGATTGCCCAGGTGGCAGAGCTGGTGATGAAAAATCGGGGGCTTTCTCCGGTGGTGCTGCTGTCCGGTCCCTCGGGGTCCAGTAAAACTACCTCCGGCAGGCGGCTGCGGGATCTGCTGATCGCCCGGGAGATTCCTGCCCATCTGGTTTCCATGGACAATTACTATCTGCCCTGGGATGCGCCGGACTTTCCCATGACCGCCGACGGTCAGCGGGATTTGGAGGCGCCGGGTTGTCTGGATATTCCGCTGCTCAATGAACATTTTGCCATGCTGGAGCAGGGGGAGCCCATCGACATTCCCATTTACAGCTTTCCCACCCATTCCCGGTTGGAGGGCAGAAGCATTCATTTGGATATCGCGCCGGGAGATGTGTTTATTTTCGAGGGAATTCATGCGCTGAATGAGCTGTTTACCCAGCAGCATCCTCAGGCGTGCCGGGTGTATGTATCGCCGGTGTCGTCCTTTGGCATTGGGGATGAGATCCTCTGCACCCCTCAGCAGCTTCGGCTCATGCGCCGGATTGTCCGGGATCATCAGTTCCGCGGAGCAACGGCGGAGTATAGTCTCCAGCTGTGGGACAATGTGCTCTCCAGCGAGAAAATTTACATCGAGCCCCATCGCGCTCAGGCACATGGCGTTGTGGATACCACTCTGGGCTATGAGCTGCAAGCGCTCCAGCCCTACATCGTACCGCTGCTGCGGGAGCTGCCCGAAAGCGTTCCCGGCTATGCTCAGGTACAGGTGACGCTGAAGGGGCTTTCCCATATTGCGCCGCTGGATTCCCGGCGGGTTCCGGCGGATTCGATTCTTCGCGAGTTTATCGGCACAATGCCGTTATGATCTATGATACGAAAGGATGAAATGCGATGCGTTATACCTTTGCTGACTATCAGAAAGCTGCCGATGCGGTGGCAGAGCGTCTTGGAGGCTTTCAGCCGGAGATTGCCATGATTCTTGGCTCCGGTCTTGGAGACATGGCAGACCTGGCGGAGAACCCCATTGTGATCCCCTATAAGGAGATTCCCGGATTTTCTGTTTCCACTGCGCCTGGACATAAGGGACAGCTGGTGTTCGGCACCCTGGCTGGCAAGCGGGTTGCGGTGATGCAGGGACGACTCCACGCCTATGAGGGCTATACCTTTGAGGAGGTTTGCTTCCCGCTGCGGGTGCTGCGGCTGCTGGGCTGTGATAAGCTGGTGATTACCAACGCCTGCGGCGGTGTCAACCTTGACCTGCGGGTGGGGGACATCTGCCTGATTACCGACCACATCAAGTTCTTTATGGATTCCCCCCTCCGGGGCAAGAATCTGGACGAATTCGGCACCCGGTTCCCGGATGCCACCCATCTCTATACCCTGCGGCTTCAGGAGGTTGCACGAAATGTTGCTAAGGCGCAGGGGATGGACCTGAAGGAAGGCGTTTACATGTATTTCCCGGGTCCTTCCTACGAGACGCCGGCGGAAATCCGCGCCATTCGGGTGCTGGGCGCAGACCTGGTGGGCATGAGCACAGTGCCGGAGGTTTTGGCTGCCGGACATGCCGGCATGGAGGTGCTGGGCTTCTCGCTGGTATCCAACGCCGCAGCCGGTATTGTTGAGGGAGCAACCCTCTCCGAGCAGGAGGTGCTGGATGCCGCTGCTGCCGCCAAGGAGCGGTTCTCTCCGTTGATTTGTGACTGCGTAGAGGCAATGTAACAACTGCGGCAACCCCGCAACGATTCGAAAGGAGTCCTATGGACACTCTGTTTTCCAACATCACTGCTGTCACCATGATTGACAAGCTCCCGGTGATTCTGGGCGCATATGTTGGCGTAACCGACGGCAAGATTTCCTACATTTCCAAAGAGCCCCCCAAGGAGGAAGCAGCGAGAGTCATCGACGGCAGAGGCATGGTGCTGATGCCCGGTCTCATTAACTGCCACGCCCATCTTCCCATGACCCCGCTGCGGGGCTATGGCGACGACCATGACCTTCAGGATTGGCTCACCAACTATATCTTCCCCAAGGAGGACCTGTGGGACAGCCGTGCCATTCGTGCGGCAACCCTGCTGGGACTGGCGGAATGCCTGCGGTTCGGCACCACCTCCGTTTCCGATATGTATTATTTCTCTGACGATATCTGCCAGTGTGTGGCGGATACGGGCATCAAGGGCAATATCTCCCGTTCCATCACTGTGTTTGACGAGGACTACTGCTTTGATACCCACGCCCCCTCTCAGGAGGTGGTAGCTCTGACGGAGAAATGGCACGGCTATGACAACGGACGGATTCAGGTGGAGGCGTCCATCCATGCGGAGTACACCTCCTTTGATAAGGTCTGGCATGCGCTGGCGGAGTATGCCATCAGCACCGGCATCGGCATGCAGGTTCACGTGTCCGAGACTCAGAACGAGCAGGAAACCTGTCTGGAGAAGTACGGGCTGACCCCGGCGCAGCTGCTGGATGTTTACCACGTCTGGGATACCCGTGCGCTGGCGGCTCATTGCGTGTGGCTCACCGACGAGGATATTGATTTGTTTGCCCGCCGCGGTGTTACCGCAGTCCATTGCCCCAACTCCAACCTGAAGCTGGCGTCCGGCATTGCACCGGTACGGAAAATGCTGGACAAGGGCATGAATGTGGCGTTGGGCACCGACGGCGTATCCTCCTCCAACAATACCGACCTGTTTGAAGCAGTGAAGCTGGCGGCACTTTTGTCCAACGGCTCTACCCTGGACCCCACTTCGCTTACCGCCCAGGAAGCCCTGAAGCTGGCAACCGTCAACGGCGCCAAGGCGCAGGGACGGGAGAACGAGTGCGGCGTCATTGCACCGGGCATGGATGCGGACCTTATTATGCTGGACTTTGCCCAGCCCCATCTGATTCCCTGCCATAATCCCATCAGCAATCTGGTGTATGCCGCTTCCGGTCACGATGTGCGCATGACCATGGTGCGGGGCAAAATCCTCTATGAGGACGGGCACTACACCACCATTGATCTTGACCATGTGCTCCGGGAGTTCCACGACTACGTGATCCCGCTGATGTTTGGAAACGACGGAAAGGAGCAGCCCAATGGCTGAGCAGAACTCCGGGAAAACCAAAAAGCAGGGGTTTTTACAGGGCGCGGCAATCCTGACCTTTGGTACCCTGCTGGTAAAGCTCATCGGCGCACTGTACAAGATCCCCATGAACCGGATCATTGGTACCGAGGGCTTCGGTCACTTCAATGTGGCTTACAGCATCTATAATGTCCTGCTGATGATCTCCTCCACCGGTCTTCCCATTGCGGTGAGCCGGATGATCTCCGAGGCGAACACCCTGGGAAGAAAACAGCAGGTACAGAAGATTTACAAGGTCAGTCTGCGGCTGTTTCTGATTGTGGGCATTATCTGCTCCGGCGCGATGCTGATTTTTGCGCCGCAGCTGGCAAATCTCATGCGGGACGCCGATGCGGTCTATGCCATTGCAGCCTTGGCGCCTGCGGTACTGTTTGTGTGTATTATTTGCTCGTTCCGGGGATACTTCCAGGGGCAGCAGTATATGACCCCCACGGCAGTGAGCCAGGTCATCGAGGCGCTGTGCAAGCTGGTTTTGGGCTTGGGCGCAGTATTCCTGATTCTCCATCTGGGCTTTGGTGTGGCAGAGGCAGCAGGCGGCGCGATTCTGGGCGTTACGCTGGGAACGGTGCTTTCGGCAGTCTATCTGTTCTTCCAGTACCGGAAAAAGCAGGTGGTGCTGACGGAAGCGGACCGGAGCATTCCTGCCGATTCCACCGGCGCAACGCTGAAGCAGCTGCTGAAGCTGGCAGTGCCCATTACCATCGGCTCTGCGGGGCTCCAGATTTTCAACGCGCTGGACACCATGATTATTCAGGGACGGCTTCAGGACGCCATTGGTCTGACGGCGAAGGAAGCAACGTCCATGTTCGGCACCTATTCCGCTGCCCAGACGTTCTATATGCTGCCCTCGGCACTGGTGCAGCCCCTTGCCATCAGTGTCATTCCCACAGTCACGGCGGCATTGACCCTGAACAACTACCGGAAAGCCCGGAGCACCGAGGAATCCGCAGTTCGCATGACGGCACTGATCGGACTTCCCTGCGGCGCGGGATTGGCGGTGCTGGCATCTCCCATTCAGAAGTGGCTCTATGGCTACAATGCCAAGACCCTCAGCGTGGCAGGACCGATTCTGGCGCTGCTGGGCGTGGCGGTCATCTTCAACTGCATGGTGACCGTGACCAACGGCATTCTTCAGGCGCACGGCAAGGTGAATATCCCCATCTATACCACACTGGTGGGCGGACTGGTGAATATCATCACGGACTATGTGCTCATCGGTATGGGCGCGATTCATATCTATGGCGCTGCCATCGCCACCATTGCCTATTGCGCGGTGATTATGTTCCTGAATATCATTGCCATGCATCGGACCATGGATCTGCCCCCGAGAATCCTCAAGCAGTTTGTCAAGCCCATGATCGCCACAGCGCTGATGGCAGTGGCAGCCTATCTCGTCTATGAGGCGGCATGGAATCTGCTGGGGTCCACGGCGCTTTCCACCATTGCGTCGGTGTGCGTAGCAGGCGCCACATATCTGGCGCTGGTTTACGGCATGAAAATCATCACCTGGGAGGACTGCCAGCTGCTGCCCAAATCCCAGCTGATTGCACGGATTTTGCACATTACCCCCGATTCCGCGGAGGACTAAGCAGAGCTTGACAAAACCACCAAAGAACGGCGAAAGTTTGCAGAAAAAATTTCTACAAAAAACGCTGTCCGCACTTGCGAAGAAGGGGAAAGTATGATAGATTTTTATAGCAAACCGCGCTATGATTTTGAAGATCTCTGTCAGCTGGTGCGGGTGCTTCGTGCGCCGGACGGCTGCCCATGGGACAGCGTACAAACCCACGAAAGCATTCGCCGCAATTTCCTGGAGGAGGTCTATGAAGCCTGCGAGGCGATTGACCAAAAGGATTCCGCGCATCTTCAGGAAGAGCTTGGAGATGTGCTGCTCCATGTGGTGTTCCATGCAGGCATTGAAGCCGACGCAGGAAACTTTACCATAGACGATGTATGCGATGCTGTGGTAAAGAAAATGATCTCCCGTCACCCCGCGCTGTTCGGCGGGGAAGAAGGATTGGACTGGGACGAAATCAAGCGCAGAGAAAAAGGTCAGACCTCTCCCGCGGAGGAACTGGACGGAGTAGCGCGCAGTCTGCCGGCGCTGTGGCGGGCAGAAAAGCTACAGAAAAAGGCGGAGAAGGCGCAGCTTTCGGTGGAAATACCGGAGGTGCCGGGCAAAGCGCTGGACGAGCAGCCGGACAAGGCGCAGGCAGTGGGAAAGCTGCTGTTTGCGGTGGTCGGAGCAGCGCGGAAATATGGAGTGGACCCGGAAATGGCGCTCCATGGCTACTGCGAAACCTTTATTCAGCAGGTAAAAAACGCGGGCAAGGAATAATAACAGCCGAGTAAGGCATCATATGAGAAGGAGATTGTAACAATGAACAAGACGGAACTGATCGCTCAGGTAGCAGAAAAAACCGGTACCACCCGTAAGGACGCAGAGCAGGTAATCACCACCATGCTGGAGGTCATTGGCGAGGAGCTGGCTGCCGGCGGCAGAGTGCAGCTGGTTGGCTTTGGCGCATTTGAAACCAAGCATCGTGAGCCCCGCATTGGTCGGAATCCCCGCACCAAGGAGGCAGTGGAGATTCCTGCTACCACCGTGCCCGTGTTCAAGGCAGGCAAGGCGCTGAAGGAGAAGATCGACAAGTAAATTCTGCTGATTTGCAGCCCCAAAGGAGATGTCCTCTGGGGCTGCTTTTTTGTATATTTCTTCCCGGCTCCGGCGATTGACACCCCTTGCATACCATGATATAATTTATATAACAGATTATATAAATAACGGCAAAGGGGTGATTCCCACGCAAGGAAAGGATCCGCAGATTTCCGCAACGCCCGACAGCCTTACCAGCCGCCTTCGAAAGATGGAGTGGCGGGTAACCCGAATCCACAGCGAGGTGCTTCGGCAGCATGGGGTCAATATGTATCAGGCAATGAGTCTGATCTACATCGCCTGGTACGGTCAGACCCAGTCTGTCAACCAGCGCAGCATTGAAAAATACCTGTATCTGTCCAATCCGGGGGTGTCAAAGATCATCAGCTTCCTGGAAAACGCCGGATATGTGCGCAGGGACCCAGACCCCAAGGACGCTCGGAGCTATCTCCTGTCGGCAACCCCCGAGGGAAAGGCGTTTGCCCAGGTCCTCAATCAGGCGGTGTTGGAGTCCGATGACCGGATTATGGCGCCGCTGAATGCGGAAGAACGAAAAACGATGATAGAATTGCTTGCCAGAATTGGCGAGAACTAATTTTACCAGATAGAAAGTGAGGCTTACAGATGAACAGTTTATTGGATCAGAAGCGCACCAACCTTCAGGGCTGCCTGGACCTGATTGAGTCCGGAGATCGAATCTGCTTCGCTGGCGGCTGCAATCAGCCGGTGGCATTCATGCGTCAGTTTCACACCGTAGCCCCCCGGGTAGAGGACGTAGAGTGTATCAAGTCCCGTTCCGGTGACTATGAATTTATTACGGCGCCGGGCATGAACGGTCATATCAACACCGGTTCACCCCTGTATGGCGAGGCGTTTATCGAGGGCATGAAGCATGGCAACACCAGCCATATTGTCTGCGATATCTGCGACTATTCCCGGTTTATCAACGAACACAATCCCTGCAACACCTTTATTGCGGCAGTGTCTCCCATGGATGAAAACGGCTGCTTCCAGGTGGGACTGAGCCAGATGTGGGAGAAGGAATGTATCGAAACCTGCTCCAAGATCATCCTGGAGGTCAATCCCAATCTGCCCCGGATTTCCGGCGGACTGGACATCCACATCAGCCGGGTCACGGCGTTCCATGAGGCTGCCTATCCGCTGCCCAACATTCAGGAAAAAGCTCCTACCCAGGTGGAGGAAACCATTTCCGATTATATTGCCGATCTGGTCAGCGACGGCGACTGCCTGGAGCTGGGCACCGGCACCTTGTCCAACGCCATTGCCGAGCGGCTGAAGGATCACCGGGAGCTGGGACTTCATACCGAGTGGTTCAATACCGGCGCCGGCGACCTGATCGAGGCGGGCATTATCACCGGCGAGCATAAAAACATCGACCGTGGTCTGGCGGTGGCATCGGCGGCATGGGGGGAAGAGCGGCTTTATCAGATTTTGGGCAGCCATCCCAAGGTGGCAATTCGTCCTGCCAGCTATGTGTGCGACCCCCGCACCATTTCCCAAATGAACAATATGATTGCCATCAATACGCTCATCGAAATGGACCTCACAGGTCAGGTTTGCTCGGAATCCATCGGCACCCGGCAGGTTTCCGGCTCCAGCGGCAACCTGTGCTTCTCCTTGGGCGCCATTCACTCCAAGGGCGGCAAGAGCATTCTGTGCTTCCCCTCCATGACCCGAAAGGGCATATCCAAAATCAAAACTCAGCTGAGCTTGGGCGCTAATGTCACCATTCCCCGGAACTATGTGGACTACATTGTAACGGAATATGGCGTGGCGCGGATGAAGGGGCGCAGCGTCATGGAGCGCACCATGCAGCTCATCAACATTGCACACCCGGATGTACGGGATGAGCTGCGGTTCTATGCTCAGCAGCAATTCTACATTTGATGGGAGGGCTACAGCATGACGGAATTTGAGCGGCTATATCACGAAAAGAAGGGCACCGTGGAGGACTGCCTGAAGGCAATCCATTCCTATTCCCGGGTCTGCTTTGCCGGTGACGGCAATCAGCCCAGCGTAATCCTGTCCAATCTCCACAAGATTGCCCCCTATGTTCAGGAGGTTCACTGCATCAAGGGGCATGCGGGCAACTTCCAATGCGTCACTGATCCGGCAATGAATGGGCACATCAGCTTCACCACCTTCCTCTACGGACGGGAGATGATGGTGGGACAGACCCAGCGGAATGTGTCGTTTGTACCTGCGGATATCTGCGATTACGGCACATTCATGGCGGAGTATCGCCCCAGAAATACCTTTGTTGCCTGTGTCAGCCCCATGGATGACCACGGCTATTTCCAGCTGGGACTTACGGATATGTGGGAAAGTGCCAGTTTTAAGACATGTGACACCATCATTCTGGAGGTCAATCCCCAGCAGCCCAGGGTCAAGGGCGGTCTTCGGATCAATATCCGGGATGTGACGGTGCTCACGGAGGTGGATTATCCGCCGCTGGTGGTACCGGATGCGGAAACCACCGAGGTCGAGGAAAAAATCGGTGAAAATGTGGCGGAGCTGGTCCACGATGGTGACTGCATTCAGCTGGGCATCGGTTCCATGCCCAATGCGGTAGGGCATCACCTCATGGACAAGAAGGACCTGGGACTGCACACGGAGATGTTCACGTCCATTATGGGCGAGATGATCCGCAAGGGCGTAATTACCGGCGAGAGAAAGAACTACAATAAGGGACTGCACATCGGCTGCTTTGCCGGCGGCGATCTTGCGCTGTATGATACGCTGGCAACCAATCCCGCTGTGCGGCTTTGTCCCACTTCCGTTGCGGTGGACCCTGGAGAAATCTGCAAAAACGACAATATGGTGTCCATCAACACCATTATCGAGATGGATATTACCGGACAGGTATGCTCCGAGTCCATCGGTCCCAAGCAGTTTTCCGGTACCGGCGGCGCATTCTGCTTTGCTTACGGTGCGCTTCACTCCAAGGGCGGCAAGGGCATTCTTGCGTTCCAGGCATCCACAAAAAAGGGTGTTTCGAAGATTTCTGCCCAGCTAAAGCCCGGCGCGGTGGTGTCGATCCCCCGGAACTATGTGGACTATGTGGTAACGGAATACGGCATTGCCCATCTTCGCGGACGCAGCGTCAAGGAGCGCGCCCTGCAGTTGATCTCCATTGCCCATCCCGATGTGCGGGAGGAGCTGCGGCAGTATGCAAAGGAGCAGTTTATCATTGTTTAAGCCATGAAATCGGTTACAACGATTTTGCGTGATTCACTGCATCAAAACGTTGTTTCCGGAATGTCTGGGAGTTGGGTGGCAGCACACAGAACCCCTTGACATTCCGCTGAAATATCAGTATCATAATAACGTGATACAATATGGGTGCTATGCATCTGAAAAATCTGAAAGGAATGATACCATTGGCAAAGTCTAAAGTTACAACTGTCGAAGAAGCAATCAAGACTTACTGCTTCGACGGCATGAGCGTGCTGCTTCCTGGTTTCGTAAACGTTGGCGTTTCTGAGGTCCTCATCGAGGGCCTGATTGCAGCCGGCGTGAAGGATCTGAGCGCTATCTCCAACAACACCTCCGTTCCTCATCGCGGCATCGGCAAGCTGGTTGACGCTGACGTCATCAAGAAGATCACCTGCTCCCACATCGGCAACAACGCTGTCACTGTACAGAAGGTTGTTGACGGCGAGATCGACCTGACCTTCGTTCCCCAGGGCTCCCTGTGCGAGAAGGTTCGCGCTGGCGGCGCCGGCATCGGCGGCGTTCTGACCCCCACCGGTCTGTACACCCCTATGATGGACGGCAAGCAGGTTGTTGAGTGGGACGAAGAGGCTGGCAAGTTCAAGTTCCTCGAGGGCGAGATCGTTCCCGATGCTACCAAGAAGCGTTTTGTTCTGGAGCTGCCCATCCATGCTGACGTCTGCTTCGTCCATGCCTGGAAGGCTGACAAGATGGGTAACGTTGTTTACCGCCGCACCTCCCGCAACTTCAACGAGGCATTTGCTACCGCTGCTGACCACGTTATCGTAGAGGCAGAGGAGATTGTTGAGATTGGCGAGCTGGATCCCGATCAGATCATGACTCCCGGTTTTATTGTAGATGCTGTTGTCCAGGGTCGTGCCCTGACTGAGGCTTAAGGAGGTACTTGAAGATGAATGCTATGGAACTTACAGGTAAGGACCTGATCGCTTACAGAACTGCTCGCCTGTTCAAGGATGGTGACGTTGTAAACCTGGGCATCGGCATGCCCACCAAGTGCCTGGACTACCTGCCCGAGGGCGTGGATGTTTGGGTTGACTCCGAGAATGGTGTTGTTGGTCTGACTGGCGCCCCCAAGGAGGGCGAGTATGCAGATCCCAACGTTGTAGACGCTGGCGGTAAGCCCTCCGTTCTGCGCGTTGGCGGCTCCTGCTTCGACAGCTTCCGTTCCTTCGGCTTTATCCGCGGCGGTCACGTCGATGCTACCGTTCTGGGCGCATATGAGGTTGACGCTGAGGGCAACCTGGCAAACTGGATGATCCCCGGCAAGACCGCTGCTGGTATGGGCGGCGCTATGGACCTGGTAACCGGCTCCAAGGTTACCATCGTTATGACCACCCACTGCGATAAGAAGGGCAACCCCAAAATCGTAGAGAAGACCAACATGCCTCTGACCGGCTATCACTGCATTAACTACATCGTTTCCGAGCTGGCTCTTATCGAGATCACTCCCGAGGGCGCTAAGCTGCTGGAGGTCGCTCCCGGTGTTACCGTGGACGAGGTTGTTGCAAAGACCGGTGCTAAGCTGATCATCCCCGAGAAGGTTGGTTGCATGGTCACCGAGTAATTCGGATTTTTACCGCCGCAGGCGTTTTACACCCATTGCGGTGTTATGAATTTGAAACAAATCTCCCTGAAATCTACACAATTTGCACATATTTTGAATCAAAATTTTGGAATCACCGCAATTATTGCGTCTTGTACCGCAAAAAAGGTCACATTTGAAACAAAAAGCGCCTGTATTGCATGATGAATATCGCGCTGGGATGCATTATAATGATTTATGTAAATCCCCGGCGTATGGGGAAAAGAACAGGAGGTACATTATGAAGAAAGCATTTGCAATGCTGCTGGTCCTGGCTATGGCGCTTGGCTGCCTGGCAGGCTGCGGCAATAGCGCGTCCTCCGCTCCTGCTGAGTCCACCGGTGCCGCTGCGGAATCCACCGCACCCGAGGCACCGAAAGCAGAGACGGCGGCAACCGCTGATTCCACCCAGGAGGGCGAGACTTCCGCAGCTGAGACTGTAGACAAGGGCGAGTTTGTGCCCGGCGAGGCAAGCCTGCCTCTGGCTGACGGCGAGACTCTGACCTACTTTGTTGAGCTGCCTGGCTATATGTCCATGTTCAATGTCAACAGCTACGACGACATTGACGCATTCAAGTATGCTGAAGAGATCACCGGTGTTGATATCGACTTCACCATTGTCAACAACGAGTCTCTGGCGACCAACTTCCAGCTGATGATTGCGTCCGGCGATATCACCGACATGGTGGCAGGCGCCGACCAGCAGTATACCAGCTCCAGCGCCATGATCGAGGACGGTGTCGCCATCGACCTGATGGATTATGAGGACGAGCTGCCCAACTACTGGAATACGCTGGACTACTATTCCGACTACAAGACCCTTGCCATCAACGAAGACGGGCAGATGCCCCAGGTAATCACCGTTTCCGATGACTACAAGGTTTCTGCCGGTCTTCAGATCCGCAAGGACTGGCTGGACGAGCTGGGCATGGATGTTCCCACCAACTATGACGAGATGCACGATGCACTCCTTGGCTTCAAGGAGCAGTTCGGCGCAAAGCGTGCACTGCTGCTGTTGGGCGACACGCAGATCACCGGCGCTTCCATTGTCGGCGGTCTTGGCTCCGTGGGCTTCTATCAGGACAATCCCCACAACATGTATGTTCAGGACTGCACCGTTTATAACGGCTTCCTGTCCGACGGCTACAAGGAATATCTCCAGATGATTGCGCAGTGGTACAGCGAGGGTCTGATTGCCTCCGACTTTGCCACCGAGTCCAACGATCCCTTTACTTCCAACTCCGATACCTACATTCAGGGCGGCGATGCCGGCATCTGGTATGCCCAGTCCGATAACATGGATTCCAACATGACCTCCGGCAAGGAGCTGGATCCGGGCTATGAGATCTGCGCAATGCCTGAGCCGGTCAAGGAGGAGGGCGAGACCTTCCACTTTGGCGACACTCGTATTGGTACTGCCGCTACCGGTAAGAACGTTTCCATCTCCGACTGCTGTGAGGATGTTGAGCTGGCTTGCTCCTGGCTGGACTTCTGGTACACCAAGGAGGGCAGCGTCCTTGCTAACTATGGTCAGGAGGGCGTTTCCTTCAACTATGACGCAGACGGCAACCCAGAGTTCACGGATCTGGTGCTCCACAATGAGGAGTTCCCCATGATCTCCTTTGCCACCACCTACTACACCCTGGCTTGCGTTCCTACCCTTCAGGACTATGACCGGATCTTCTCTGCATACTCCCAGGCAAACCTGGATGCCATGGACCTGTGGACTGAGACTTCCGACGACCTCTATACCATCCCCGCACAGGTGGAGCTGAGCTATGACGAGTCCACCGAGTATGGCGATGTCTGGAGCGATATCTCCACCTATGCCTCCACTGAGGTCTTCAAGTTCGTCATGGGCGAGTACAACTTCGACTCTGATTGGGATGCCTTCATCGAGAAAATTAAGAGCATGGGCATTCAGGACTGCATCGACATCTATCAGGATGCCTACGATCGCTATGAGGAAGCCTACGGACTGTAAGCGCTAAAGCATGATCAAGAAATGACCTGTCGGATTTCCGGCAGGTCATTTTTGCAGGAGTATGGAAAAACCGTGCCGGAGAAATTCCGACACGGTTTTGTGCTGCCTTAGATGGTCAGGGTCAGCGCGCCGGTATAGACGCCGGGAACCAGAGCGGTTTCCTTGCCGTCTACCAGCAGGGTGCCAACCACGCTGGAGGTGTCGTCGATGGTCAGGGAGCTGAGGTAGGAGGTGCCTGCAACTGTCCAGACTGCGCCGTTTTTCAGAGTGACAATGACGCCGTTGTTGACCACAGGCTGGGCGGTGTTGACCACCTCGCCCAACTCCTCGCAGTTGTCCTTAAAGACCTTCTCCACGCGATGGAGCGCCTTAGAAGCGGAGATAATACCGGTGACCGTGGCGTTGTCAAAGGTCAGCGCCATGTTGCGAACGCCGTCGTAGCCGTTGCCCTTTGCACCGGGACCGCCAGGACCGCCGCCGGGACCACCAGGACCACCAGGACCACCAGGACCCTCGGGACCAGGACCGGCGCCGGGAGGAGGTGCCATCTCCATTTTGGGACCGGTATCGCCCTTCTTGCCGGTGGAGCCGTTATAGAAGTCGCCGGTAACGGTCATATTCTTGAAGGTTGCAATGACATCATAGGTCTCCCGTGCGGTCTTGTTGTCATGAGCGGGATCGAAGGTGTCGTCCTCGGTGGGATCCTTGTAGTAGCCGGCGGGGTTGCCGGGATCGTCGCTGTTCATCACCTGAAGGATGATGCTGTTGCCGGGGGACAGCACGCAGTTGTCTGCCTCGATGATGGGCGCGCAGCCCTTGACCACAACGGTGGTCTCATCGGTGTTCATCACGGAGCCGTCGGTAATTACCAGCTTGCCGCCCTCGTTGCGGAAGCACATTACCGCAAACCGACCGGCATCTACCTTGGTGTTCTTAAACACGCCGGATGCGGTTTCGTTTGCCATAATCAGCGCGTAATCGGGAACGTCGATGCGGCAATCTTCAAAGGTGTCGATGCAGTCGCCGATGGAGAAAGCGCCGTAGCCGCTGGGACCGGTGATGGCAACGTCGCAGTTCTTAAGGTTCAGACGGCAGCGGCGAACACCGTCGGTAGACATAACACCCCAAGCCTCGGAGGTAATGGTGCAGTCTTCATACAGCGCGTCGGCATAATCCGCCAGGTTGGTGGCGCGGCAGTTGCCCCGAAGACCCAGCATCCAGGGGACTCGGCGCATGTTGCCGGGCATGACGTTGTCCTCATAATCCCAGGGCAGTACGCCGTCTTCCGCGGAAATTTCGCAGTTCTTTACATAGAGCTTGGAGTTGCCGCCGGCGAACATGGCGCCGCGGGCTGCGCCCTTGGTGGTGATACAGGAATCCTCCACGGTCAGCACCGCATCGTCGCCGGACATAATACCTGCGCCGTAGCCAATGAAGTCGTTGCCGCCGTTGCCCATCAGGGAGACGTCAGCGCCGGAAACGGTATAGGGACCCTTGCCGCCCACGCAGATGCCGTTGAAGTTCTCGTCGCGGCTGGTGATGGAGACGTCCAGGCACTCGCCGTCCTTGACCTCGCCGTCGATGACAGCGGACAGCGCGGACTTTTCCTCGATCACAGCGCCGCCTTCGGCATAAATCGCAGCGCGGAACTGATAATTTCCGTTGGGGATGGGGTCCAGAACCTCCAGCACAATGTCGCCCTCATAGTTGCCGGGCGCGGGAGCAACGCTCTCGCCGTTGACGGTCATGACCAGGGTTTTTCCTTCGGGGGCTTCCAGAGAAGCGCCGGGGAAAATGGTCAGTCCAAACAGCTCCGTGGTTTCCGGAACGATCCACTGACCCTCTACTTTCTGAAATGTTTTCACAGGAATACCTCCTTTTGTTTGTATCCAAACTACATATTAGAGAATACGATAACATTTCATCAATTGCAAGTATCGTTTTGCACAGATTGCTATCAAATCACGTAAAACTGTTGCAGCTCAAGGGAATATTTTTTTATAAGGACAGCAAAAGGCAGGCTTCCGCGCAATGGAAAGCCTGCCTGTGGACTCGTATTCAGCTGTGCCGCTTCCAGGTGGAGGGCAGGAAGAAGATCATCAGAGGATAGATCTCCAGCCGTCCGGCCAGCATATCGAAAATCATGACAATTTTGCTGAGGAAGGAATAGCAGTCGAAATTCCCGGTGGGGCCTACCAGTTCCAGGCCGGGGCCGATGTTGTTGAAGGTCGCGGCGATGGCGGTGAAGTTTGTGGTGAGATCGAGTCCGTCCAGGCTGACGATCAGCAGAGAGACGGCGAATACCAGCACGTAAACCGCCAGATAGGCAAAGGTGTTCTGGAGCACGCTGCCGTCCACGGTTTTGCCGTCCATCTGAATGTGGCGGACAGAACGGGGATGGGTCATCCGCCGCAGCTCCCGGGCCAGTGTCTTGATGTAGATGACAAGCCGGCTGACCTTAATGCCGCCACCGGTGGAGCCTGCGCAGGCGCCTATGAACATCAGCATGACCAATACCGTGCGGCTGTAGCTGGGCCAGAGGTTAAAGTCCGCGGTGGCGTAACCGGTGGTGGTCATCACCGAGGAGACGCTGAAGAATGCGTCCACGGTCTGTGCGCCATTCCCCAGGATTCCGGCATAACGCAGATCAAACAGAATGGTGATGGAGGCAAAGAAGAACACGATCAGATACCAGCGGATCTCCTCCATTTTTACGGCGTCCTTGACTTTTCTCAAAATCACCAGGTAGTAGAAATTGAAGTTCATGCCGAACAGGGCCATGAAAACGGTGGTGACCCATTTGCAGAACATGGAGTATTCCGCATAGCTGGAATTCAGCACACCAAAGCCGCCGGTACCGGCTGGGCCCAAGGTCAGACACAGCGCCTCGAAGGGGGGCATTTTGCCGATGCACAGCAGGATAAAGTCCACAATGGACAGTCCCAGATAGATGCCGTAGAGCCAAATAGCGGACTGGCGCAGCTTCGGCACCAGCTTGCCCACCGTGGGGCCGGGGGATTCTGCCCGCATCAGGTGGAGGTTCTGCCCCCCTGCCATGGGGAGAATGGCCAGCATAAACACCAGAACGCCCATGCCGCCAATCCAGTGGGAAAAGCTCCGCCAGAACAGCATACAGTGATCCATGGATTCTACTTCATACAGAATGCTGGCGCCGGTGGTGGTAAAGCCTGAGACCATCTCAAACAGGGCGTTGATGTAGTGGGGAATCTGGCCGGTCATGCAGAAGGGCACAGCGCCCACGGCGCTGAGGGTCAGCCAGCTGAGGGCCGTTGCCACAAAGCCCTCCCGGGCATAAATCGCGGTATTCTTCGGCTTGCGAAGAATGGGGATGGCGCCTATTATGGCGGCGGCAAATGCGCAGAGGACAAAGGACAGTGCGCTTTTTTCTCCGTAAATCAGACCGACCAGGGCAGGCAGCAGCATCAGTCCTGCCTCAATTTCCATCACCGCGCCGACGATATAGGCAATCATGGAAAGGTTCATCTTAGTACCTCACTATGTCGCCCAGATCCCGGATGCCCTTGTGGGTGGTGACCACAACCACAATGTCGCCCTCCTGGATGGTATCCTGCCCGGTGGGGGTGATGATTTTGCCCTGGCGGTTGATGCTGCATACCAGCAGATTCTTTTTCAGTCCCAGCTGCTGGAGGGGCACGCCGATGATATTGGTGGAGCCGGGGCGCACCACAAATTCCATGGCCTCCACCCGGCCGTCCAGCATCCGGTACAGGGTTTCCACATTGTTGCCGCTGGCGTTTTCCAGAGCGCGGACATACCGGACAATGACTTCGGCGGTGATATTCTTGGGATAGATGACGCTGCCCAGGGGGAGCTCATCCACCACCTCCTCGAAGCTGATTCTGCCGATTTTTGTGATGACCTTGGCCTTGGAGATCTTTTCGGCATACAGAGCCAACATGATGTTCTCCTCGTCCAAACCGGTGAGGCAGACAAAGGCCTCGGCATCCCGGAGCCCCTCCTCCTGGAGCAGCTGCTTGTCCGTGGAATCGCCATAGATGATGTGGGCTTTGGGTACCAGCTCTGCCAGCTCTTCGCAGCGCGCCTGACTGTTTTCAATGATTTTCACCTGAAGCCCCGCCTTTTGGAGCATAACCGTCAGGTAGACCGCGGTGTTGCCGCCGCCGGCAATGAGCACGGAGTGGATAGCGCGCTTCCTCA
>CAJKNS010000001.1 GCA_905201305.1 uncultured Eubacteriales bacterium | reverse complement strand
CGTTGGCGCTCATGCCCTCCTGCTTTTTGAAGGTTCTGGCAAAATGCGCCGTGTCCGCGTAGCCCACCTGTTCTCCGATCTCGCCGATTTTCAGCCTGGGGTCCAGCAGCAGCTCCTTTGCCGCACGGACCCGAACAGATTGCAGGTACATCAGCGGCGACACACCCATATCCCGCTTAAAAATTCTGGACATATAGGAGAGGTTGATAGAAAACGCCCGACTCAGTGCCGAGACATCAAGGCTGCTGTCCGCATAGTGCTGCTGGATATACTCCGCCAGACGATCCGCCATGGTCGGCTCCTCGTGCTCCTGGGTCTGAACCAGCCGGGTAAAGTATTCGATAATATCGCTTTGAATTGTCTCAATGTCCTCCAGCTGCTGCCGATGAGGCAAAATCTCCACCCGCGGTGGATGGCACACCGCACTTGCCAGCATCAAAAGCTGATCGGTATACTGCCGAATGGTAGCAGGATGATATAGATCTACCATGGCATAGTTCGTGACCATCATCAGCATCAGCTCGCAGGCACCGTCATAATCCCCGGATACCAGCAGCGACAGATAGCGTCCCAGCACCTCCTCCGGCGGAACGGTGTTGAGCACCCGATGGCGGCTGCTGAGAAAGTCGCCCATGGTAAACACCTGTGTCTCCTCAGAAAACAGCATGGTATAATCCTGGAGTCGGCACGCCTGCTCATAGGCACGGGGCAGCTGCTCCAGACCGTCAAACACCTGACTTAGGGTAATCCGCAGGGGCATGTCTGTCTGCGCTTCCGTTGTCATGACCATATGGGTCAGCCGCCGTCCGGTTTCCTCCATCAAGCCATCGCTCCGGCTGCTGCCGCAGTAGTCGATCATCATAACCAGATCGCCATTTTTATGTACAAACAGCACCTGGGACAGGTCATTCATGGTTTCCAGCAGACGTTTGCGGAGATAATCCCCGGAGGTCCCCTCGGACAGCGCACGATGGAGCTTGTCATATCGGTGCTGAGAGCGATCCTCTACCCGCACCACTGCTACCGCGCACAGGGGGGAGGTGAACTGCCCCATACGCTGGAGCACATAGGCTTTGGGGAGACGGCTTGCATTGTCAATGAGCCGCTGTACTCTGCCGAACACATCCTGATTGTCCAGACAGTCGGAATAGATCGACTCCTCAAAGGGGGGCAGAATGCGCTGGAGCTCTTCCCTGAGCTGCTGTTCCTCCATGCAGCGTCACTCCTTTCCTTATCATACTTTCCTGTTATAATTTCATCATAGCATGTCAGAAAATCTGCTGCAATTCGCATTTTCTTTGAATGACGGAGGTATTCTATTGTCTTTCGCGGACAGAACCAGCGCATAGCAAAAAAAGGCTTGTACCGGATATGGAAGCCCTTCTTGGCACTTTAGCGACAAGAAATGCCCACTGGCAGCACGACACAGCCAGTGGGTGTTTGTTCAAAACAGGTACAGCGGCTGGGGGTAGCACATCTATACCATGCTTGGGACGCTATGGGTCAGATCCTTGCACGCTCGTCAGGGCTCACGAATTCAGCGTTCCTGATAGCGGTCCAGGGCGTCCTGATAAATCTTCAGGCAATCCTCGATCCCCATATCATAGCACTCCTGATGGAACGCATCAAATTCGCTGAGGGGCTTTTCTCCTACAATGAACTGCACCAGAGAGGTCTGCACATAGGTCTTGATGTCGCTGTATAGGGTGCCCAGCTCAGCGCTTTCTCCTGCGGCATCATTGAACTTCACGTTGGCGGGATAGTTGTAGTCGGCATCAGAGGTCAGCCATACGTCGATGCTGCGGTTCTGCGCCTCGGTATAGCCGCTGGTAGACGCCTTCCAGCTGGTAATACCGGGGATACCTGTATAGATATACAGGGAACGCGCCTGTGCTTCAGACAGTCCGTCCGGATTGTTTACAATCAGATCCATATAATGCGGGGTGCCATCCTCACCGTATTCAAAGGTCAGTCCCTCCAGACCCCAGGTTCGCAGCGTCCGACCATCGTCGGTGTAGAGATAGTCCATCCACTTGGCTGCCGCTTCCGTGTCCTTGCAATCCACGGAAATGCAGATGCCGTTGCCGTCCACCAGATCGTTGCTGATTCTAAGATGGTTCGTCTCATCCTCGCTCTTCTTGGCGTCAGGAATGGGCATGAGGTTGAAATTTGGATCAGCTGCCTCACCCACGGACTGGTGCATCGCCAGCAGACCTGTCACATCATACCAGATGCCCACGGAGCCGTCGGCAATGACACTGGCATCCGTTGCAAAGGGGCGCCATATTGTTGATGAAGTCCGGATAGATCAGTCCCTCGGTGTACCACTGATGCATCATAGTCAGGAAGTCCAGCGTCTCATCCTCCAGTGGTCCATACTTCACGGTACCATCCACCTGATAGAAGGGCTGCTGCGCTGTGGTGCTGCCGCAATAGTTCGCCACGCCATAGCCTGCGCTGAGGTAGTTGCCGTTGGGAACACCGGTGCTGGGCAGCCACAGCGTTGCACCGTAATTGCTTTTGAATATCCCTGATGTACTGCTGATCCATGGCATACTCCGGGGACTGATCCTCCAGCAGCCGCAGCACAAAGCTCTGCTCCCACAGTCGGCGCAGCAAAGCGCTCTGCCGCCGCATCTGCCGAACCAGCATCCAACCCCCGATACATCCCAGTACCACGATCACCAGAAGTGCAATCCAAAACACCGTATCCATACACATATCCCTTTCCGCACTATGCATATAAATAGTATACCATATGCGGTGTGCTTCGTGCAAAGGGAACCTCATATTCCTATCATCATCCATCTGATTATGGTTGTTTTTTGCCCATCAGAGTATTTTTGCCAAAAAATGATTGACAATATAGGAAGAAAATGGTATGCTGTAAATACAGTTGATCAACTCAATTTATAAGGAGGTCCCCAAATGAAACGGAAGCTATTTCATATTACAGCGCTATTTCTTTCTATTTTAATTCTGTGTACAACAATCGCACCCGTATTTGCCGAAGACTCCAATGGCGGAATCTCACCACATGCAAGCAATTACATCAGTTCCTACTCCGCATATGTGGAAGCGGGAAGCACGACAGGCTCACTCAAGGTGCAGTTTAATATTACTGCAACGGGAAAAATGACAAGCCTGGGTGCCTCCAAAATTCAAATCTATAATTCCAGCGGAACCTGCGTAAAGACATTTTATTCAACAAGCACAACCGGTATGATGGGAAGCAACCGATATTCCTTTTCGAGCTCCGTAACCTATACCGGCGCAACCAGCGGTGCCAAGTACTATGCAATTATCACCTTTAAGGCGTCCAATAGCTCCGGCGGTGATTCCGGAACCTACACAACGTCTTACGGAAAAGCCAAATAATGTGCTGTAACGCGTTTTTTCATCTCTTTTCATAAAAGCTGCCCGTCAGAATTCCGTAAAGGAAAAATCTGACGGGCAGCTTGGCTTTTGCAATTTGTCCTGTCTACACAGCTTGCCTCCTGCGAAAGCCCTTACAGGCTCCGGAAATACTCCGGATCAATGATCGGCGCATAGGTATTGTTTTCATCGAAGGTTTCGTAAGGCTCCGGCGGACGGCAGGATGGCTGCACCGGCTGAAGGGCACTGTAGTCATAGTGGTTGTCCTTGAGCTCCTGCATATCCGGGAAGACATCCGGCACAATGGCATCGTATTTGCTGTTCCCGGGAGGCGGCATCATGGGTCCGCGCTCCTTTCCGGTGACGGCATCATGGAAGCCCTGATAGAAGAAATCGCCATGCCAGAACGTGCCGTGGAGATCCGGGGATATGTGCTCATGCAGCAGCTTCCAGCGCCCGTCCTCAAACACATAGTCGGAGCCATAGCGCTCATAGCCGCCGGAAATTCGCTCCGGACGGGGCTGATCCCCCTGAGGTCCGGGCATTTTCGGTCCCATGTGGTTGAAGCAGCCGCCGGGGGTCAGATGCCAGGCACGGGCGGTTTTTCCATCGTCCGCCATTTCTACGCATTCGGTGGACAGGCAATGCATGGCTACCATCATCATCGAACGCATATCAAAGCCCAGCGCATCGGAGTTATCATCGAAGAGCTTTAGATAGTTGATGCAGCCCTTGACGTCATAGTTGGCTACGCAGATGCGCCAAATTGCCTCAAAGCCCCGATTTCGCCCAAAGCTGTGCGCCCAGGCGGTATCCGGGCAGGTTGCCCAGATATTGCCCCATTCCCGGGTGGAAAGGTTGCGGGCATGACCAAAGGCATGGCTTGCCCGGACGTTCTCCACCTCCTGGCTGCCATAGGCATTGTGAACCCGCTGTTCAAAGCTCAGATGGGATTTACGCATGGTGCTTCACCTCCCGCATGTGCTGCCGGTACCGGGGGCATCCCTCGGGACCATAGCTCTCGGTGGAACGGAAGCTCTCATAGGGCTCGGGCTCCGCCGGATAATTGTCGTTCCAGTTGTACTTGGGATCATGGGTGATGCAGGCAACGGTGGGGGTTCCAAACCACGTTTTCAGCTGCCCCAGCATGCCATAGTCGCCTTCTATGGGATCGCTATGGAGTGCATCCACCAGGTCTGCACCATAGGTGAGGTGCCAGATCTTCCACTGGTCGCCTTCTCGAATGAAGTCCACCGCTACCTTCTGGGCGATCACATCGGTATTGCCCTGAAGATCGGTGATATAGCCGTCGGAATACCAAAGCCCACGGGCGGTTTTTCGGTCAAATGCCACGTGAATCATGGGGGTATTTACCGACTGGCACTGACTGCCCACCAAAATGCGCTGGGAACGCTCCCGGACATACCGCTGGATTTCCTCCCAGCCAATGTAAAAGCCAAAGTTGGAGCCCAGGGAGGCTGTCTTTCTGTTCTCCGGTTCCTGCACCCAAAGCTGCTCCAGCAGACCGGGCAGATCATTTGCAAGATAATAATAGTTTCGCAGTCCCATGAGGTTCATAACCTCGTCCTTCGCCAGCACGGCATCCAGCTGCTCCTCCGGAGTATAGTCCGGCAGCAGCGGCTCATAGGGGCAGCATTCGATATAAGCGGGGAATGGATATTTTGCGTTCATGATACTGCCTCCTTATACGCCATAGCTTTGGCTGTCCTGCCAGGTGGCATAGGGCTTCGGGCAGGGGGGATACTGGGGCGCGGTTCTCCCCTTTTGATACATGATGTGAGAGGGGGTGGGATCATTGGGCTGGGGGAACCATTCCTTTGCCTTGTTCAGCTCCTCCACCAGATAGGAAATGGGCTCACCGGGCAGGGTAAATTCCGTGCCAAAGGGCTGACCGTGGGGACCGCTGACCTCAAAGGCGCAGCGCATATGCCAGAGCTTCCAACTGCCGTCCTCATAGACAAGGTCTAAAAACAGCAGCCCGATATCCCACTTTCCGGTGTTCCCCGCCTCGCACATCACGTCATAGACATCGTGACACCAGTAAATTGCCTGGGCAGTTTCTCCGTCGTCGGCAACGATGATACAGGGGGTCGTCAGGTGCATACCATGGTAGGAGCCGATGCCGTAAAGCTCCTCCTGAGAGAGTCCCTTGGTCTTTTCCGGCATCATCTCCTGATACCAGCGGGCGCGCTCGGCATTATAACGGTCCAGCGCGGCATAGAAATCCCGGACTGCCGCTGCGCCGCGATAGGTGCCCCAAGGGTACATCAGGCAGACGTCCGGTCTGGTGGACCAATGGGCAGCATAGATGTTCTTTTCGTTTTTAATGAGCAGATCATAGGCATAGCGACCCATCAGGTTCTTGATATCCCTTCGGTCCTCCCAGCGCTCAATCTGCAATTCCGGGGTAAGGGTGTTTTTTGTCAGCATAAAATTCCTCCTGAGGAGCGGATGGCTTCAATCATCCGCTCCCATGGTCTAAATCAGGCGGCGTTCAGAGAAGCCACATAGCGGTTTGCGGCATCCTGCCAAATGCTCCGGCACTCGTCAATGCCCATGGTGGTAAGATTCTCACGGAAGGCGTCAAAGCTCTCCTGGGTCAGGGCATTCTGACCGGTGATGAATTCGGCAATCGCCTGGTTGCAGTAGGTGGAGATGTCGGAGAAGACCTGGGCATAGCGCTCGGTTTCCTCGGTGGTCAGAGCAATGGCGCGGGTGTTATAGGGGGTGTCATAATAGTCATAGGCGCTTCTCCACACGTCGTTGCAGGCTTTTGCTTCCTCGCAGTAGTTGCTCTTAAAGCGGTCGTTGTCCAGATAGAAGGAGCCGGTGACGCTCAGATAGATAAACTGGGTGTAAGCCTGAGGAATGCCGTCGGGATTGTTCATAATGAGATCCGTCAGTGCAGGCTCGCCCTTGTCGTCGTATTCAAAGCCCTGACCCTCCAGACCGTAGTTATTCAGCAGATAGGATTCATCAGTGTACTGATAGTCCAGCCACTGGGCTGCCAGCTCTTTGTCTTCGCAGGTGGTGGTGATGGAGTAGCCCTGCGCTGCAATGGCAGAGGTGGTTTCGCTGGAAGCACGGATCTTTTCGCCGTTCAGAGAAACGTTGGGGTACGCATCCCACATGTGGGGTACAAAGGTGTTGCCGGCATTCAGGGACTGCTCTGTTGCAAACAGGCAGGCAAAATCGCCGGAGGTCAGGTTGTCGGCGTCTACATTATAGTTGTTGTTAAGATAGTCCGCAGAGAACAGACCATCGCTGTACCAGCTGTGCATCAGCTCCAGAATGTCATAGTAGCTGTCGTCCATAAAGCCGAAAACCACGTCCAGACCGCTGCCATTGTCCACATAGTTCCAGGGCGCAGAGCCCATCTCGTTGTTCATCACGTAGTCCAGCTCCGTGCCGAAGCCATCAAACATGGTATCCGGTGCACCGCTCTTGGGCACATACAGGGGCTGGGAAACGTCATATTTGCTTTTAAACTGCATCAGCAGATCATGCAGCTCATCATAGGTGGTAGGAGCGTCTGCGCCCAGCTCCTCCATCCAGTCCTTCCGAAGGGTCAGACCGCTCTGAATGGTGTCGGAGCCCTTGCTCACCTGGTAGACCACGCCGATGTGACCGTCTTCCGTGGTGGCATCCTCCATAGCATCCCGCTCCCGGAGCTTCGCAAAGTAGTTGGGCATGATATCCTCATAGTCCAGAATGTCCACAATGACCTCCTGCTCAATGGCGGAGTCCAGACCGGAAGAATAGTAGCCCTGAAGGTTGTTAATGAGGTCGGGATAGTCGCCGGAGGCAATAATCAGGTTGATCTCGGTCATGGCGGTTTCCGGGCTGGACGCCAGCGACATTTCCAGGGTAACGTTGGTGCGCTGTTTCATCTCCCGAAATACGGCAGTCTCCATGGGTGAGGAAACATACTGCTCAATGCCGGGAATCCACATTGCCCATGCAGTCAGAGTCGCAGGCTCACTCAGCGGGAAGGGGGAAACATAGTCGATGGTTTCCTGAACGCTCTCCTCCGGAGCAGAAGCAATGTCCTGCTGCGAATCCGCAGCGTCAGGAGCCGGTGCAGCGGATGCTGTGGGAGCTGCCGATTCCTCCTGATGGCTTGCAGCGGCAGCCGGAGCAGAGACTTCTGATTCCTGACCGCAGGCGGATAACATGCCCAGCAGCATGGCTGCGGCAAGCAGAAGGCTTCCAATCTTTTTCATTTTCATTCTCCTTTCAATTTAAGCGGTCGCAAAGGGATTTGGAATGCAGTCTCCCACCTGAAGCTCCGGAGCATTGGAAACGGAGACAAAGCACTCCTGGTCATAATCCATCACAATACTCCGGCAGGTTGTTCCGTAGGTCAGGGAAATCGGGAACGTAAACAGCAAATGCCGTCCCTCCAGCCGGACAAAAATGTTTTTCCCTGTTGGCAGCTGGGGCGCAACAATCTCCCGGAAGGGCAGATCGAATGGGGTGCCGTCGGGGGTGAGGTGCACGGTAAGCTGGATATTCTCCCCCTGCTCCACCACCGTGAAGGTACAGGGCTGATTGGGCGCCGGTTCGGGACCCAGCCGGTATGCCTCAATGGGTAAGCTGCGGTCAAAGCCTGCGCCAATGTAAGTGGAGAGCTTGCAGTCCCGCATCTGGTCCATCATTGCAAGCATCAGCCAGCAGTCCGCATGACCGTCATATTCCAGCTCATCTCCGGCGTGATAATGTGCCTTGAGATAAGAAAGCAGCTTTTCACCGCCTTCCTTTCGCCATACATTGGGATGGGTCATGGGATGATTTCCCAAAGCAGGCGCCGGAGGTGGACCACCCATGGGCGGCATTTCTCTGCCGGCAATTCCAAGCTCACGGGCAAGATCGCTAAAATACAGTCGCTTTGCCATAACATTACCTTCTTTCTGTTTGAATAAATCCATTATATCGAATCCGCACTTCATCGAAAAACAACTCTTTTTTCCACAAACAACAACCTGAATGTTGTATGCTATTTGTGGATTTTTCCATAATTTTATGATATAGTGGATATGGTGATGGTATGCTCAACGAAATTAAGATCAAGTATTTTTTGGTGCTTTCGGAATATTTGAATTTTTCCACAGCGGCAAAAGCTCTGCACATTACCCAGCAGGCGCTGAGCAAGCAAATTGGTCAGCTGGAGCAGGAGCTGGACTGCGTTCTGTTTACCCGAGTTCCCCGTGGGGTAGAGCTGACGGAGTCGGGCATGGTAATGCAAAAGACGTTTTACTCCATGCAGCGAGGGATGGAGCTGGCGATGGTGGAAATCCATAATAACGAGCGTTCCAACGGAAGGGTCCTCAACATCGGCTGTGCATCCGGGCTGCGTCCTGGTCCGTTTATCAACCCGCTGTGCCGGGCATTTGCAAAAGAAACCGGCGCGCAGATCTGGTTTGGTCAGCCGGACACGTTTAACGATCTGATCGACTGGATTTCCGAGAGAAAATTCGATTTGGTACTCTGTACCAACGATTTTGGGCAAGATTTTTCAGAACTGGAGGCAGTGCCTCTGTGCCGGACGCCCTTTTACTTTTTTGTGGATAAGGACCATCCCAGGGCATCGTCCACCGCGGAATTGCGGGATTTTCAGGACCTTCCTTTTTATCTTACCAACTGCGATGTGCGAACCAATCGAATTTATAGCATCTGCGCCAAGCAGCAGTTTTTCCCGGAGCATGTCTGCAATACCGCAAATCCCTATTCCACCTACCTCATGGCAGAATTGGGCACAGCCCTTGCCTTTGGAACAGGCTTCAGCAGTCTTCATAACAATCCGGCAGTTCGCGCCTACCGGCTTCCGGAGGAGACGGTTCAGTTGCTGTGTCTCTATCAGCCGGAGCAATGCAGCGCGCTGACCACCGCATTTTTAAACTACCTTCGAGCGCATTGCCAGCCGGACCGCTGGTATTACCCCCAGACGCAGCGATAAAAACTCGCCCCTACAACCGCATGGTTGTAGGGGCGAACTGCGTTAGATGGGGTATTTTTGCAATGGCTTCGACGTTTGCGCTTGGCAAGCGGGAGAACGCCTGCCTGGGTGAATGGAACGCCAATCAGTGTTCTGCCAACATTCCGGGTTCCACAACCCGGTTTAACGCAAAGAGAGACAGGGGCTGCGAGCATCACTGCTGCGCTACCGTAAACAGCGCGTAGAAATAGCCCTTCTTCTCCATCAGTGCATCAAAGCGCCCAAATTCGGCAATTTCGCCGTTTTTCAGCACAAGAATTCCGTCATAGCGGCGCAGCAGCGCTTCCTCCAAAGTGTGGGTTACAACAATTCGGGTAATACCGCCGAGGTCCAGAATGTCGCTGGAAACCTGATGGGCAGTTTCTGCGTCCAGCGCCTTTTCCAGCCGGTCCACAAGCCCCAGCGCCGCTTTTCGGCCTGCCAGCAGCGCGGGAAGCTCTGCCACCGGCTCGATCATGAAATTCATCTAATCTCCGTCGGCTGAACTTCTCCTGTTCCAATGCGCGATTGGTTTTTGCAAAAAGGCGAAGGATTTCCCGTTCCGCCTTGAAGGTTTTGACCACGGTAAATCCGCTGAGACAGTCGGACAGTGCAGCGGTAAAATCCCGATTGCACTGGGAGACCCGCTGTTCCGCCGCCTGCAATCGGCTGCCTGTCAGCAGAGATGCACACAGTGGAGGAAGCGTCACGCCCACCGCCACGGCAGTCAGCAGCGGCGAATACCAGAGCATCATGCAAAGTGCGCCGAGAAATGTTACCGACTTCGTAATCAGGAAAAGCTGCTGGGAGAGGTAATCTGCCTCCACGCTGGCAGCATCGTTGGTCAGCGCGGAAAGATATGCCGCTGTGCTCTCATCCCGGAAGGACGCGATGCTCTTTTCCGTGAGCTTTTGAAATGCAAAGTCCTTATACTGCTCCATAGCACGGGCAATGAACCGCGGCTCTGACGCGAATTTCAGCAAAAACAGCACCGCGCACAGCAGTACAAAGCCGCCTGTGATTCTTATCAGAACCGTCAGCGGCATTGCGCCTACGGCACCGGATGCCGCGTCAATGAGCTGTCCGATGATCCATGAGAGAATCAGGTTCAGGCTTCCGCTTGCCAGTGCCGCAAAGATTGCAAGGGCAAATATGGGGATGTTCCCACGGTAAAACTGCGCGTACAGCTGCTTGTAAAGTGGTTTCTGCATGGTGACGGTGTCCTTTCCAACTCCAGTTGCATGAAAACTGTGAATTCGTCTCATTTTTCTGCGTAATTCTTGTAATTCTCTTACTCCTCTGCTTCTGCGCCGAATGTATGAAGAAAAGCCCCACGGTTGGATGCGCTGCAATAGGTGATGATTCCTACGCTGGCAATCCAAAAGCCGAATAAGGTGGCAATGGACGGCAAGCTCCACAGACTTTCATATGGAAAGAAATCCGACAGTCTGCAAATGATTCCCGCAAGATTGCCAAAGAGAAATAGCGCGAGATAGGATTGGATGCTGTCTCTGATTTTCATAAATTGCCTTTGCTCCAAACGAAATCGACCTTATTTTTCACGTTTTTCGCCCTCATTTGACTTTCTCGGAACGCACATGCCAACGGCAAGCCCAATCAGCATGCCCAGTGAGATGCCGATGCCGGTGTTGTTCCCAAGCGCTGTGCCCAGGGCAGTTCCAAAGCACATTCCCAGGCACATTCCCTCTGTGCCATAATCGCCGTCCTGCTTTTTTTCGTTTTTATTCTTTGCTGCACCGCGGACACAGAATATAATCACCAGCAGACCCATTGCCACCCATGGTGCAGCTGCTCGAATAAAATCTAAAAATGTGTTCATTTTTCATTTCTCCTATGATGTTACTTTTTTCTCAGCAGATTGATGAGAATGTAGATGCCGATCAGCGCGGCAACGGTAATCGCCATTACGCCATACATTGCCCCAATGCTGACCTTTTCTCCAAAGAAGTAGAGATTGCAGTCGATGGAATCCCGAATGCCATCCACCACCTCAGAGGGGAACCCACACCGCGCCATTTCCTTATATACGCCGCTTAAGGCATGGTTTCGGAACAGCGCAGTTCCATAGGTCCCGGGCAGGAAGGACAGTATCTTCTGCAAGCCTGTGCCGAAATTGGAAATGGGCATATATGCGCCGCAAATAAAGCCGTAGCCCGAGCTGACAATGGTGCCAACCGCAGACGCCTGCCCGTTGGTGGAGAGATTACAGTTGATGATGGAGGACAGTGACGTGCCGAACAGCACCAGAATCACCGTATCCAGACACATGAGCAGCACATCTGCCGCGGTCAGATACCAGCCCACCACATACAGATATATGAGGCAGATTCCCAGTGCCGCTAAACAGATAATCAGCGTCACCAATGCGCTTGCCACAAAATATCCCAGCGCCAGCGTGGACCGCTTGACAGGACTCATGGTCAAATCTCGCCTTGCCCCGCTGGTTTTATCCTGCACCATCAGAAGATTGGAGCAAAAAGCCACCGTCACACAGCATACCGCTAGCAGAGAGGACACAAGCTGACCGCCCACGGTGCCGCTGAGAAGCGCGTCCTCCACAGAAAATCCGGCAGGCATCGCGGCGGCAAAGGAATTCCGATAGACCTTTGCCAGGAAGGTTGCATACAGCACCAGCAGAATCAGCGGGGTAATCAGGGACGTGAAAAACATGCCCTTATCCCGAAAGAATAGCTTGCAGTTTCGTTTGATCAATGCGCCAAGTCCCGTCATTTCTCTTCCCCTCCATTCAGCTTTTTTCCGGTTACCGCCAGGAATACGTCGTCCATTTTTCCCTTTGTGATTTCATAGTCCACAAAAAGCGCGGGATTTTCTATAATGAGCTTCGTTGCCTCGCCGGTATTTGCCACTGCAATCCGCCAGCCGTCCCTTACCGGTGTATAAGCGCGTCCAAGGGCTTTGACGGCAGCTTCATCTACGCCATAAATCATCACGAAATCCCCCGCGTAAATATTCTTTAATTGCAGCGGAGTGCCTTCGCCGACAATTTTTCCGCTGTCCAGAATGACAACATAGTCCGCATCCGCGGCTTCTTCCATGTAGTGCGTGGTCAAAAATACCGTCAGCTTTTCGGTCCTGCGCAGCTCTGTGACCACGTCCCACAATAGCTTTCTTGTCTGCGGATCCAGTCCGGTGGTGGGCTCGTCGAAAATCAATATTTTAGGACGATGGAGCAGCGCTCTTGCAATGTCAATCCGCCGGCGCTGACCGCCGGAGAGCTTCCCCACCGGGCGATTCAGAATCTTCTCAAAATCCAGCAGCGCTGCAAGCTCGGAAAGACGCCGGGCAAATTCCGCGCCCTTGATGCCGTACAGGGCAGCTCTGCTCTGCAAATTGTCCCGCACGCTCAGCGCTCCGTCCAGCACCGAATTCTGAAATACCACCCCCAGCTCCCGCTTGATGTGGTCAAGGTCATGGTCCAGGTCTGCACCGTCGATTTCCACGGTGCCGCTGTCCTTGGAGAGCTGACCGCACATAATGTTAATGGTAGTGGACTTGCCTGCGCCGTTGACGCCCAGGAACGCAAACAGCTCTCCCTCCTTCACGCGGAAGCTCAAATCCTGCACCGCTTTTACTGCTCCAAAGCATTTGCTCAGGTGATCTATTTTGATCTGATCATTCATTTCTGCCCTCAGTTCCTTTCTTCCATCAGTTTCTTTCCCATTTCAATTCTGATTTCGTGCCGGTCCGGATCGGTATTGGAATAGGCATACAGATCAAAGCCGATGATGGAAAATCTGTTCTTTCGATAAAACGCAATGGCATTTTCATTGCAGGATTGCGTTTCCAAAACAATCATCCGTGCCCCAACAGACGCCGCTGTCTTTTGGATGGCTTCCATCAGCATGGTTCCAACCCCGGCGCTGCGGTTTTGGTGGTCAAACACGCAGATGTTGCTGATTCTGAAACGGTTGTTCCGGCTTTCCAGAGCTCCTTCGACAAATCCAACCAGCCTCTCGTCTTCAAATGCGCCGAATGCAGCCGGATTTTCCAGCCATTCACCGAAAAATACATCGTCAAAGGACCGCTCCACCGTCGTTCCAAAGGGAATGTATTGGATTTGAAATCCGGATTCGGTGGCGCAAATATCATAATAGCCGTTTGTTTGATAGTGAGCCGTAAATTTTTCTCCTGCATAGATTGTCTTCTCTAATCGCCTAATCTCCATTGTCTCATTCCTCCGCGAAAATGACTTATTTTCTTCCCAATTCACATGGTCCTAAAAAAGGCGCAGTGCCGGTCCACATAAGCGGTGGGCTGCACTGCGTCTAAGCGTCTGGCATTTCTTTTTATTATTTTACCGCGCTGCCTTCGTCTCGGTCAACGTGCGAAAGGCTGTGTCGCGGTCAAAGGTACCTACCGCATAGCCGGGAATTTCCCGAATGGCTTTGAAGATGCTGATGCTGAACCCAGTCAGAATTTGACCGATCTCCTGATCGGAATAGGGGCAGTCTCCGGTCACGATCAGCGTGGACAGGCTATGCACCACAAGCCAGAGATCACGGAAATACAGGTCCGCTTCGTCCTCGGTGATGTGATAAATGCCCATCAGCGCCGGACGGACAATCGCCTGTAAATGCTGCATGGACTTTACGGCGCTGTATTCCTGAGCTTTCGTCAAAAACAGAAGCCGGTAAAGCTCCGGTTCTTCCCGCGCAAACCGGATATACTGCGTTCCAACGCCAAGGAATGGAATTTCCTCTGCCAAGCCAGCATTGGTATAGTCGTCATATACACGTACCGCTGCGGCATAAACTGCCTGCTTGACCTCCTTTATGGAACCAAAGCCGGTGAAGATCGGACGCGTAGACGTGCCGAGCTCCTCTGCCATGGTTTTTGCGGTCAAACCGTCGATCCCCCGAGTTCGCACAACGCGCAGCGCTGCCGCTATCATCTCTTCCTTTGTGAATTTATTCTTTGGCGCCATAGACTGTATCCTTTCATTTAGAAGCACATCGACCAATGTGCATCATTCGATGTGCATTGCCTATTGTATATAAAAAGGACGCCCTTGTCAATAGGCAACGCTGCGCCTTCTCAATAAAGCGTATGCTGGTGCATCTCCGTTGAATCATCGTAGGGGAACAGATTCCAGGAGTACAGACCGTGCAGTGCGCGCATACTCAGCTGATACTCGCTGTTCTTCAGCAGCTCCGTATATTCTACCTCGCCGTTTTTCCCATAGTTGAAGCTATAGCCCTCAATGCCATAGTTCGCCATAATTGCGCCATCTTCCGTGAAGAAGTAGTTCAGAACCTCCAATGCCAGTTCAGGATTCTGGCAGGTGGTTGTGATGGACATTGCAGACCGGGAATCAATCACCTGCTGCTCCTCGCCCCAGGTGTTATTTCCGTTCTCGTCCACCAGGTTGGGGAAGAAGGAAACCTCCACGGTTTCACCGTTTAGGGCATACTGCTTCCAGTCGGCGATTGAGGTGGGGGAATCCTCATAAACGCCAATCTGACCGTTAATCAGGTTGGAGTACCGATCACCCGCCTGGTCGGAAGCGGTGGAGTAGAAGGACGGTTCAAAGATTCCTTCCTGATAGCATTCGTTGAACCATTCCAGGAACTTCCGGTGTTCGTTGGTTGCCCACGCAACCTTTACCTCATCGCCGTCGCGGTAAACAGGAAGCGCACCGTCATTGTAGTAGCCGACGGTATCCGTGTTAAATGCGGCACACATATAGACAAGATCCGCGTCCGCCTCAATAAAGTAGGGGTATTGGGGGTTATAGGTACGTTTGAAGGCTTTGAGAATCTCGGTCAGCTCTTCCACCGTGGAGGGGATATCCATGTTCAGCTCGCTGAGCCAGTCCGTCCGAATGACCATTCCGCGGCTTGCGTTGGCTCCCGCACCCTTGGTGATACCATACATCGCATAGTACGCGCCTTCCGTTTGGGTCGCACGGATGTTCTCCGGCGTCTGTGCCATCAGCAGGCTATAGTAAGCGGGAGCATACTCGCTGAGCATTTCGTCGGTCAGCTCCAGAATGATTTCATCGGAATATGCCTGCGTCAGGCCGCCCTTATAGCCGGTTACATTCAGTAGATCCGGCCAGTCACCGGATGCAATCATCAAATCAAAGTCCGTTGTATCGCCCATGGCAATCTGAGGAACCGAAATAATGTCCAGGTCAACGCCAAGGGCTTCTTCCACGTCGTTAATCAGAAAATGGTCGTTATAGCCGTTGGGAAAAATATCGGTTTGGTTGCCGGGGATGGTCGTCCAGAAGGTAATTGTCTCACCTTGCTGGCCCAGGGGATAGGAGATCGTGTGCGCCGGCTCCTCCAGTGTGCTCTCTTCCGGCGTGGAGGATTCTTGGGTTTGGGGGGCAGCGGTAGCCGTCGGTTCAGGGGCAGATACGGCAGCTGTCTCCTCTGATGCAGCACTGGGCTCAGCAGATGCCGGGGCAGCGCTGCTTTCGGAATTGCTGCTGCAGCCCGCAAACATGGAGAGCAAGAACGCGGCAGCTAGCATTGCACATAACATTTTCTTTTTCATATTGTACCTCCATGAATTATTTTTCTTCCATGGCAGTAAGGCGCAAAGCTCCGCAGCCTTGCTGCCATGGAAATAACAAGCAGTCTGAATGATAGGGCTTAGTGCGCCAGACGGCTCATGTTCTTCGGCGGCTCCATTTGCTCTCTCGGTGTTGCGCCGAATTCCGCGCCGGGCTGAACCGGTCCGATTCCTCCCGCAGGCGTACCTACATTGTAATAGTCCCCAGCCATAACCTGCTCTGCGGTAAATCTGGGCCATGTATATTTGGGGGCAGGACCGCCGCCTCTGGTGAACATATCCGCATGCTCGCCCGCCAGAAGACCGGATGCAATGGCGAACCGAATCCCTCTGGAACGCTCCAGGCAGACAAAATGCGTGGTGAAAATGTCGCCAATCAGAGAGCCGCAAGCGCACAGTGCCGCAGTGGGAACGTCAAACTTCGTAACACAGGACATCATGGGATTCACCTTAATGGGTCCCATGGTAAACCCAAGGGAAAGACCGCTGCGGAATACAAAATAGGGCTTTTTCTGACCAAAGGACAGAAGTGTATTGGGATCCTTGCCGAAATCATCATCATGGCCGGTCTGGCTGTAGCGGGCGTATTTCTCCAGGGCTGTGCCCAGAATATGATACTTTCCGCGAATCCAAGCGGCAATCGGCTTTTCGTCCTCTGCAATCAGGCACTGATCGGCTGCAATCAGCGGCTTGATGTCCTCCAGGAAGCTCTCCACCGTCACAACACCGGGATACTTTTCTGCCAGCGTCTCGATGGTGTCCAGAGAATAAACCCGGAAAATATCCTTATTGGGCTGATGATAATAGGTTGCCGGGGAAGTGGCGCGGGCTTCGTTGGAAAACCGGATGCCCACATTGTTGATGACCAGTGCGCAGGGATCGTCAATGACCGTCTGGAGGCAGGGCGTCAACGTGCCCTTGTAGAACGGCAGCTTTTCATCGGTATATACGAAGGTACTAATGCCCTCGTCACCGGCACCGGCACGGATCGCCATTTCTACACCATTGCCGCTGTACAGCTTGCCGGTATGACCTACCTCGTCGAAAAACACCTCGTCATAATAGGGGCAAAACTGCTCCATGAGCCGATTTTCCCCCAGAAAACCGCCGGTTGCCAGTACCACAACGGTTGCCTCAATTTCCTCATGCTTGCCGTCCTGCTCCACCCAGACGCCGCTGCACCAGTCATTGGCGTCCTTCAATATCTTTTTTGCATAGCAGTTCAGCCGGACATCCACGCCAAGCTCATAGCACTTGGCGATCAAGAATGCTGCCAGCTTTCCGTCCTTTTCTCCCTCTTTCAGATCAGCGCCGCTTTCCTCCAGCCAGGCAGGAATTCTTGCGGAATTCTCCAGCAGCGTTCTTACAATGCGGGGATCGGAGGTCCAGTCTGTGAACTGCATCATTTCCAAATATTCTTTTTCAATTGCGTCTTCGGTGAGCTGCTCCGGTTTCAGCAGCGGTACCGGTGCGTATACCGCATTGCCGCCCAGTTCAGAACTGGCTTCCAGCAGGATTACCTGCTCTGCACCTCTTTGCTTTGCGCGAATTGCCGCTGTCATGCCGCTGGCGCCGCCGCCAATAATGACGATATTTCCACCCTTCTTTGCCACGAAAATCATCCTTTCCGAAAATTGCTTCTTGATTGATCGTGATTTTATTCTATCACATGCAATAATTGTTGTAAAATACACATAAGTAGTGGTATACTATAACTGTTATTCAATGATTTGAGGTCAAAACAATGGAATTGAGACAGCTGGAATACTTTAAGACCGTTGGTGATCTGAAAAACCTTTCCAAAGCATCGCAGCTTTTATATGTATCACAGCCGGCACTGAGCAAGTCCATTTCTTCACTGGAAAAAGAACTCGGCGTTCAATTGTTTGAACGCCGAAATCGAAAAATGACTCTAACCCTGTATGGTCAGGTTTTTTATCATCGGGTCATTCGAATCCTGAAGGATTTGAATTCCGCAGAGAAGGAACTCCGCAGTATTTCCGGGCAAACAAGCTCCGTTCTGACCATTTCCACCATTATGCCGGAATTTTTTACCCCCATTGCGACTATGTACCACAGAAGGAACCCCAATGTTGTCATTCGTGAATTTGCCAACGCATCCATTTCCGCTAAGGAAGCCCTTGTCTATGGCGACATCAACTTCTGCCTGACACCGGTGGCGTTCGACCACCCGAGTCTGGTTTGGTTCTCTCTGTGCGAGGAAGAAATGCTGCTGCTGGCGCCCAACTCCATGAAGCTGGAATCCCATAACGGCTATCTCGATCTTCGCGCTCTGGAGGATGTGCCTTTCCTGACCACCCCCAGCGGCACAAATCTGCACCAATGCACCACCGCCTTTTGCTCGTCAGCCGGTTTTAATCCGAATATTGTGATGGAAACGCCGGCAATTGATACGATTTCTATGCTGGTGGCAGATCACTGCGGTGTAGCGTTCCTGTCAGAGACTGTACATAACCGTATGTCGCGCCCACGCATGAATCCGCAGCGTCCGCCCTATCAGGTATTTCATATTGCCACCCCCAATTGCTGTCGAAACGTGGGCATTGCCATGCGCCGGGATCAGTCCCTGTCGGATACGGAATATGATTTTTTGATTCAGCTGCTGTTCTTTTTTCAGCCGGAGCTTGCAGACAGCTCGGACCTCCATACCGCAAATATCTTTGTGAAGTATCTGGACGCCCATCACTATACGCCGGATACGGGGAAAGGATAGTGTTTGAAAGATGCAGCAGCGCTTCTGCACCTTGCGCTTTCGTTTATTCGTGAAGAAAGGACAAAAAGGGATTGCTGCAACGGAAAATGCAGCAGTCCCTTTTTCGCGTTTCTATTAGTCATCCTCCGGTGGTCGCGCCGCCGTCTACGATCAATGTGGTTCCGGTGATAAATGCGGCGGCATCGGTTGCCAGATACAGCATGGCAGAGGCAATTTCCTCCGGCTGCGCCATCCGGTGCATGGGGATTTTGTCCAGCAGGGCTTCCGCAAGAGCCTTGTCCTCCAGCAGTCCCTGATTGATGGCGGTTGCGGTAAGACCCGGGCAAACGGCGTTGACGGTGATGCCGTATTCTGCCCATTCTCTGCCCATGGTACGAACCAGCGTGACCAATGCGCCCTTGGAAGCGCCATAGGGACCGTGATGCCCGCCGCCTTCAAATGCGCCGATGGATGCGGTGATGACAATGCGTCCGCCGCGCCCCTGGTGAATCATTTGCTTTGCCGCTGCTTTGGCACAGAGAAACGTACCCTTGAGATTGACGGAGACAACATTCATAAATTCCTCCTCCGTCTGCTCCAGCAGCGGGAGGACCGCACCGCCGATGCCCGCATTGGCAACGAAAATATCCACGCCGCCAAAACGGTCCACTGTCTCGGCAATCAGCCGGTCCACCTGCGGGCTTTGGGCAATGTCCACCGGAATTACGTGGACCCGCCCGCCGTTTCTTCTTATGACCTGGGCAGTTTTCTCGGCAGCAGCTTCAGAAATGTCCGCAGCCACCACATTGGCGCCGTAGGCAGCGAACAGCATGGCGGCAACCTGACCGATGCCGCTTCCGGCGCCGGTGATGACCGCAGTTTTTCCGGCACAATCAAAGGTGGGAATCTGAACAGGATACATGATATTGCCTCCTTCTCTTACAGGCAGCGCCCGTTATCCGTGACAATGGCTTGACCGGTGATGCAGCGGGACAGATCGCTGGCGAGGAACGCAATGACATTGGCTTGATCCTCCGCAGCTGCAAAGGGAATGGAGGAATCCATATGCCGGTCTGTAATGGCAAAGAAATCCAAATCCATAAAGGCGTCCTCTCTCCCATCCATACGATCTACGGCGGTGGGACCGGGGCAGACGGCGTTGCAGCGAATATCGGTGCCCGTATACTGGAGCGCAATATTTTTTGTCATGGCAATGACCGCTGCCTTTGCCGCGGAATAGCTGACGCCGGCATTGCCGTAAACCCCTGCAATGGCAGAGAGATTGACAATGGAACCGCTGCCCTGGGCGCGCATATGGGGCAGTGCAGCCCGACAGCAATACAGCACCGAGGACTGATTCAGGGCGATCATTTGATCCCAGAATGCATCGCTGCACTTTTCGGTGGTGGTGTGAAAATCGCCTGCCCCTGCGTTATTGACCAACACATCAATGCGCCCAAAGACCGCTACCACCTGCTCCACCGCAGCGCTGCAATCCTCTGACTTTGTAACATCTCCGGCAATGGTCAGACAAGCTGCGCCCAGTGCCTTTAATTCAGCGGCAACCCGGTCCATTTTCTCCTGTCCCCGGGCAAAGATCGCAACCTTGGCGCCATGCTTTGCAAATACCCGGGCGGTTTCCGCACCGATGCCGGAGCTTCCGCCGGTAATCAGCGCAACCTTGTCTTTCAGCATTTCCATATCATTCCCTCCTGCATTTTGCTATCTCTACTATAAACGGGTTTTGGGGCAATGTAAAATAACTCTTTTGCCGCCCATTATAACCTGGAGAGAATACCGATACAGAAAGGAACTCCCCTGATTCGTTCCATGTGAATCAGGGGAGTTGTCGTTTAGATCTCTACTGTATCAGGCAGCGTGTCGTAGGGCGTAGGAGGTGTGGGCTGGTCGCCGGGGTACATGGAGTCCTTGGAGAAGCCCCACCAGGTGGTAGCAGGCTTAGGCGTGTACATCGGACCGCCGCCAAAGCCGCCGGGACCTCCGGGACCCTTCATTCCCTTTTCGTCCATTTCCTTCTTCATCATTTCCAGCATCTCCGGCGGAATTTCCTTCTTAAGGCCATAGGGCTCTACCTCGGTCCAGCACTTGTCATAGGGGCACATGAAAATGCTGTAGGTATGCAGATGCCAGATTTTCCACTGACCGTCCTCTTTCTTGAAAATCGCGCCATACTTCATCCAAGCCCAGAAGCCGTTGAGGGTTCCGCCAAAGGTGTTGCTCTCCACGCCGGGGGAATACCAGGAGCCCATGACAGACTCGCCGTCGGCTGCAACCTCCACAATGGGGGTGGTGAGCATATGGATGTGCAGGAAGCCCTTCCGGTTGGCGTCGTCGTCTGCGTTGGGATGGGAGTGGAAAAATGCTTCAATGCCATCGTCACCCTCAAACACGCCGGACATCATCTCAATGCGGCAGCCCTCGGTCTTTGTGGCAAACAGGGAAGCGATCTTTTCCTGCTCGTCGGCAGCGTGATAGCATACATATTTTCCGATTACATTGCAGCAGTCAATATATGCCTGGGTTCTCGCCTGCGCCAATCGTAATTCTTTCAGCTGTTCTTCCAGTGTCATATCTAGTTCCTCCTTATTGTGCGGTGTATGGTTTGTTAGCCAACGGCGCGCTGGTTATAGCGCTCCAATGCAGCCTGATAGACCTCGATAATGTCTGCAAGCCCCATTCCTTCAATATCTGCAACAAAGTCGTCAAACTCGTCCAAACTTCTGGTGCCGTTGATGAACTTTGCAACATTCTCATCCACATAGGTCTGGATATCAGCAAGCGGGCTGCGTGCGGTTTCGGACTCTTCCTTGGTCAGGGATACCGCGGGCAGCAGATTGTTGCCGTCAATTCCGGTCATCCATACATCGTAAACGTCCTTCTGCTCCTGGGTAAAGGTGGAGGACAGACGAGTCTCCATGGTATGGATGGGCGTTGTATGCGCATACAGCGTGTAAATTGCAGAGGCGCGGTTTGCAGGCAGATCATATTCGTTTGCCGTAATCAAATCCGTCCACTGGGGATTGCCGTTTTCGTCAAATGTGAAGGATTCCCCTTCGGTGCCGTAGTTTGCAACGATTGCGCCGTACTCGGTGAACCAGTAGTTTAGCCATTCCAGGGCAATTTCCGGATGTGCGCACTGCTCCGTAATCAGGGCATGCTCGCTGCTCTTAATCATGGACATATCGGTAAAATGGGTCACGCCGCTGCCGTCAGAGGCAGGATAGTTGAAGCCAATCAGCTTGCAGCCGTTTCCGGTTTCGGCTTCGATGGATGCAATTTCGGCTGCGGTTGCGCCGATGATTGCGGTATCGCCGCTGTATACATAGGTATAGGTTTCCATGGGAAGACCGGTGGTGCCGACGTTCATAAAGTCGGAGCCGATGATGCCGTCCTGATACCATGCGGCTGCCAGCTTCAGATACTCCTTATACTCGGGCTGTACATAGGTGTAGCGAACGTCGCCGTCCACCTGATAAAGACCGTTGGTGCAATCTCCGCCGCCAATGCCGTATGCAGCGCTGAGGATGTTTTCATAATTGCTATAGGTGAGCATAAGGGGATAACCGGCACCATAGGTACTCTTGCAGTCCCGGAGGAAATCGTCCATCTGGTCAATGGAATCAATGGATTTGTAGCCCAGGGCGTCCATCCAGTCCTGACGAATGACGGTGCCGCCCATAACCGGGAAATACTGATCCTTAATGGTATAAATCGCAATCATAACGCCGTCGTCATCCACGGCAGCCTTGTAGTTGTTTTCATCGGCGGTCAGCATGGCGTAATAGTCCGGCGCAAATTCCTCAATCATGCCGCTGAGGTCAATGGCAATGCCATCGGCAATGGCTTCGTTATAGTTGCCGGTGTAATAGCTCAGTGCGCCGCCCAGAAGGTCGCAGTAATCGCCGGAGGCAACCATCAGGTTGAACTTCTCGCTGGCGGTCATCATATTTTCGGAGGTGAAGCTGACCTTGACACCCGTTAATTTCTCTGCGGTTGCAAGCACCGGGAACTCGTCAAAGGTCTGGATGGATTCGTGGGGAGATTTAAAGGGCATCCAATAAGTCAGCTCCAGATCATCTCCCTCCAGCGGATAGGAAATGGTATAGGCAGGGGCTGGGGGCTCGGCTTCCTCCATTGTGGCTTCCTCGGCGCTGGATACCGATGCAATCTCCGGCTCCGGCATCGCTGCCGGTTCCGGTGCACTTGCCGTTACTTCTGTCGTCTGAGCGCTGGACGCAGCGGCAGTGCTTTCCGCTGTTTGGGAACCGCAGCCACTGAACACTGCAGCAATCAGCGCAAGGCACAGCAGAAGCGAAAACAGCTTTGTTCTTCTTTCCATGAAAAAACCTCCTTATATAATCCTGTGGAATTCTTGTTCCTACAGATATTATATAAGGAGGTTCGCCAATCGTCCAAGTCGAAAAAGTTACTGTCATCAGTCGTTTTTGGAATGGCGCGTCAAAGAGGGGGAAACACGCGATCGGACCGCTGCTGTGCGGTTTGAAAGAAGTCAATAAAGTAGTTCAGCAGCAAGTCTGCGCTGGTGGAGAGCTTTTGGTTTTTAATCCGGTTGATTCCAATGGTGCGATAGCAAATGGGGTTGCGAATCCGCAGAAATTTGACGCTGACCTTTCCAAGTCCTTCGCTTTCCGGGGGAATTTCAATGGTATTTACCGCAGAAACTCCCGGGATAAATGCAACGCCGTAGCCAAACTGCACCAGCTTCCTGGTCATTTCGTTTTCGGTTACTTCAAAGGCAATGTTGGGGGTGAAGCCTGCCAGACTGCAGAAAAACTCCATCTGCCGCCTGCTTTCGGATTCGCTTTGCGGCATGATAAATGGCTCTTCCCGGAACATGCTGAGGTCAATTGCCTGACCGGTGGTAAACGGCATGTCCTCCGGCACCATCAACAGGTATTCGTCCTGCATCAGCGGCTGGCATTCTATGCGTTCGTCCTTCATGGGCGCAGTGTTTACCACAAAATCCAGGCTGCCCAATGCAAGCATTTCCTGCGCGGAAATAGTACTGCTGGCGGGAAGCCGCACCTGAATGTCGGGATGCCGATGATGAAAGCCCTCCAGAATCTGAACAAAGATTTCCGGCAGCGTGACGGTAAGGTTTACGGCGTTTTTGCGATTTTCGCGAATTTCCATCATGCGCTGGCAGGTGTGGTCATATTCCGTTAGAACGCTTTGGGCAAACCGGCAGAATTCCTTCCCGCACTCGGTCAGCGTGGCGCCTTTTTTTGTCCGTGCAAGCAGTTCCAGCCCCAGCTCCGCTTCCATGGCGGAGATGGATTTGCTCAATGCCGGCTGGGTAAGGTGCAATTCTGTCGATGCCCGGGTGAAGTTTCCGGTGGTTGCAAGGACGGTAAAGTATCGAAGCTGCTGAATATCCATTTGTGCTTACTCCTGGAGCTGAATAAAATCAATGATTCATCCGGAATCGATCCCGGTATTCTCTTGGCGTGATGGCTTCATAGCGCTTAAAGGTGGTGGAAAAGCTGGCGCTGCTGGTATAGCCCACCTGCCGGCTGATTTCCGCAATGGTATCGGTGGTAGTTTCCAGCAGCTGCTTTGCCTGGCTGATACGTGCTTTGTGGATATAATCAACCAGCTTGATTCCCGTGCGGCGCTTAAACATATGGGACAGGTAGGACGGGCTGATTCGGAAGCGGTCACAGATCATGGTTGCGCTGAGATTGGGATTGCTGGCTTGGGTATGAATATAATCCGTGATTTGAGAGATGTCTTTTCCAACGTTGAAGCGGAAGGCATTATAGTAATCGTCCAGCTTTTGAAAGCAGGCGTGAATCAGCGCAATCCCCTCCTGGAGACTTTCGGCATATTTGATGCGCTGGGGGTAGCTGTAGATTTCGGCGCTGCTGACGTCTCCGGAGTTCCGCGGCACATGCAGCACAATCAGCATCCATTCAATCCGGATCGCCATGCGGGGAAGAAACGAAAGCTTCAGGTGCAGGGTGGACATTTCGTGCTGAATGATGTTCTCCATCAGGCTTTCCGCTTTCCCGATTTCCAGCTTAATGATTGCATCTGCCAATTGAAGCTCAATTTCAGAGCGGGGATATGGGTCCACCATAAGCGCCGGATCGCTGACGATGTCATACTCCGACACCACAAGATTTTGCGGACGCAGGGCAAAGGTCATGGTGGAGTTGATGAGCTCGGAATATGCCTCGCGGAGGTTTAACAGTCCCATAAAGGGACGCCCGATGGACATGTTGAGCTCAACGCCGGTTTGCTCCAGCGCAGTATGTAGATATTGGCTGATGGAGCGCTCAATTTGAACCGTCTGTGCCTGGACCCTGTCCCAATCCCAAGTGGAAAAGGAGATCAGTCCCATATTATGTCCGTGAAAACGGAAGCAGCAGATCCGGTGTGTCTCCTGAAGAAAGGCGCGGAACGCGTCCTCCTGACGGGCGGTTTGGTCGGCAGTGCTGCCGGGAACCGGCTTATAGAGCAGCAGGGCATAGCAGGAATCTGTGAGCAGCCCCATGATGGCGTTGGTGTCAGAGGCGTTTGCCGCTTCCTTTACGCTGGGGAACAGGATACGGAACAGCTCTTCATTGATTGTAACGGGGAACATGTTTGGTTGCTCCATGAAAACGCCTCGCTTTCTAACTATTATCTTCATTATATCATAATCACAGATAAGAAGAAAAGACCCAAAGTGCTCCGCGGTCCATGGGAATGTTTTGATTTTTGCTTGTTTTTTTATTTTTTGCTCTGGAGCGAAAAAATGAAAAGAATGCAAAGGGCTTTCTTCTTTTCCGGCAGGCGTGAATTTGATACACTGGATACATCCAATCAGAAAGAAGGGATCAACGTGGTACCGGAAGTGGAGGTATCTCAGGCTTGTGATGCACTGGTCAGCCGGCTGGAGACGGCAAGAAAATACCGCACGGAGCTGGAAGCGCGGCTGGAGCAGGCAAAACGACGGATCATGAAAGCGGAAGCCTACCGGGAAATTATGAATCTGATGTCGGCACATGTCCATTGCTGCCTGAACCAGGATTATGAAGAAGAACTGGAGAAGTACTGGTCGAAACGGGAGGATATCGTCTATGCCAACGGCGATCTCGCCTATGTGGGGCAGCGGGCAGTCCGCCGATATTATGTGGAAGCGGCAAAAAAGCGCAGCGAGCAGGCAAGGCAGCAGCTCAGCGCCATGGGAAAGCCGGTGCCGGAGGGGGATAAAACCCCCGGCTACATAAACATGAATCTCATTGGAACGCCATATATCGAGATTGCCGAGGACGGTCTGACCGCCCAGGGCATCTGGATGGCACACTCGTTTATGGGCTGCATTGGTGAGGATGGCAATCTGAAAACCCAGGGTGTACTGTCCCGCTATTCCGGAGAATTTATTCTGGAGGACGGTCAGTGGAAAATCTGGCACAGACGGAATTACGCAGACGTGGTATTTGAGGAGAACCCCGCGGCGATGATCGGACCTCCGCCCACCAAGGACGGAAAGCCGCCCAAGCCCATGGTGGAAAACCCCAAACCCACGACGATTACAAAAATCAAGGTGACAAACGGCAGCTATTCCCCCACAGCGGTGCCCATCGGAGCGCCAAAGCTGCCGGAGCCCTATGACACCTGGATCTATGAAACCTCCAATGTGCAGAAGGAGGGGATGTTTGAATGAGCGATATGCTTGAAAAGCTGCGGGAATGGACCGCAGAGGCAGAAAAGCTGGAAGCCGCCAACGAGAGATTTGCCCAGGAGGTTGCGGAAATCGAAAAGGCTGCGGCACAGGCGGACGCCTACCGGCAGGGGGTCAATGCCCAGGCAAGCCACAACTGGGGCTACTACCAGCATCTCCACAAGGACGAACTGGACCAGTATTGGGCGCAGACGGTGGACAACATCGTATATGCCCATGGCAGAGAAGCGTTCTATGGGCGGGAATCCACCTATCAGTATTACATTGAGACGCCGAAAAAGATGTGCGCCAACGGAAGAGCCAACGCGCTGAAGAACTATGGCTTACAGGTGGACCCGCCGGATGGACCGGGTTATCGGGTGCACAATGTCATCAGCTCTCCGGTGGTGGAAATTGCCGGCGACGGACAGACGGCGCAGGGCATCTGGATGGCGCATACCTTTATGAGCCAGATGGATTCCGACGGCAGCGCGTCCCCCAGCTTTGGACTCGCCAAATATGGCGATGAATTCTATCTGGAAAACGGAACCTGGAAAATGTGGCACCGAAGAGATTATGTGGATTCCATGCTGCCCTGCAATATGCTGGATACGCTGCCCTTTGAGAACAACGTGCCGCTGTTTCAGGAAGGGGTCAAGACCATTGCCCAGATGGGAGATATGATCTACAAGCCCTATAGCTGCACCTATCGGGAGCCAAAAATCCCGCAGCCCTATGACACCTGGGATCCGGCACAGTCCTATATCCAAATCATCAAGGACGGATATGCGGAAGGAGGCGACGACGTATGACGGATGCACAGTCTCGCGTAACTGCGGCGCTGGAAGCCGCCAAAGCAGCGGTAAAAACAGAATCCGCAGCGCTGAATGCGCTGCGGCAGCAGGCGGAGGCAGCAGACGACTACCGCCAGATCATGAACGCCATGGGCAAGCATGTGTTCGGCTATTACGGGCAGCTCCAGGAGAAAGAGCTGGAGAAATACTGGTCCAAGCGGGACGATATTGTCTATGCCCACGGTTCCATGGCTTATTACGGACGGGAAAACGTATATAATTATTACACCGGCATGACCTCTGCCATGAAGGCGCAGGGAAGAGCGGTGGCAGAGAAGTTTTATGGGGAGAAGTTCGATTCGCAATATGGTCCCGGCTATAAGGTGATGAATATGCTGCTGAGTCCCTATGTGGAAATTGCAAAGGACCGGCAGACGGCGCGCGGCGTATGGATGGCGTATGCATATATGTCCCACCTGAATCAGGAAACCGGAAAGCCGGAAACCTCCTTGGGATTGTCCCGCTATTCTGCCGAATTCATCCGGGAGGATGGTCAGTGGAAGCTCTGGCATCGGGTGGACCATATGGAGTGCGGCTTGGAGTACCAGGGCATGGGGATGATGGCGCCGCCGCCCAAGGGCGGAAAGACCGACCAGCCTGCCGGCGGACCGCCTATGCCTACCATCGCCTATGTGGGGCAAAAGACGCTGGTGCAGAAATCCGGCACCAATTCGCCCTGTGAACCCAGCTATCCGGAGCCGAAAATTCCGGAGCCCTATGAAACATGGAAGGAAGAGAACTCTTACATTGTAGTGGAATGCGACGGATACGACGCATCGAAATACAAGCCCTAATCAGAAGGAGGATCTATCATGAAAAAGATAACCGCAATGCTGCTGGCATTGGTGTTGGCGTTTGGACTGCTGAGCGGCTGCTCCGATGGAGACAGTGCCGCAAGCTCTGCGCCGGAGCCTGCCAAACAGGAAACCGCGTCAGCATCCGAGCAGGCTCCAGCCGTATCCGAAGAAGCGGTGCAGGAGGCTTCTTCGGAACCGGAAGCGTCTTCTTCGGAAGAAACGGTCGAAGAGGAAGTCTATGAGCTGCCGCTGACCACCGACGGCGAGACGCTTACTATGTTTGCCATTACAAACAGCAACGTCACGGATAACATCGGAGAGCTGGGCAACCATCAGATCTATGTGGAGGCTGAAAAGATCACCGGTGTAAAGGTGAACATTCAGGCAGTCATGCAGGAGGTTGCCAACGACCAGTTTTCCCTGGTGATTGCCTCTGGTGACTGGCCCGATATGGTCCGATCCGCCAACTATCCTGCCGGTCTGACCTCTGCGTTTGAGGAAGAGATTGTGGTGGATATGGCAAACTATCTGGAGTATGCCCCCAACTATGCAAAAATTCTGAATGAGAACCCGGACATTGCAAAGGACGCAAAGACCGACGACGGCAATATTCTGGAGATGTATTACCTGAATTCTTACAATGGAACCTTTGATGTGCCGCTGCTGGAGGGTCCCGTTATCCGAGGGGATTTGCTGGATGCCGCTGTACTGGAGGTCCCAACAACGGTGGATGCGCTGTATGATGTTCTGACCAAGTTTAAAACCGAATATGGTCTGGCAGATCCGCTGTTCATGAGCAATAATGCATTTGCTGCCGGCGGCTTCCTGATGGGCGCTTTTGACGCCACCGCGGAGCTGTATCAGGTGGATGGAACGGTAAAGTACGGTCCCATGGAGGCTGGTTTCAAGGCGTATTTGGAGACCATTACGAAGTGGTACAGTGAGGGACTCCTGAATGCAGACTTCTACAACTATGACGAGAACCCCATGAGCCCTGTGACCGAGGGCAAGAAAACCGGCGGCGATGTGGGTGTATTCAATGCGCCTGCTTCAAACCTGAAGGCATACTGCTCGGATACCGTTACCTACGTGGGAATGCCCATCCTTCCCAATGAAGAAGGCGAGAACCATTTCATCACCACCATCACCCTGGATACCTCCAAGGGTATGACCATTACCACAACCTGCTCCAACATTGAGCTTGCCATGGCATGGTGTGACTTCTGGTATTCCGAGCCCGGTCGCCTGCTGTCCAACTATGGCATCGAAGGCGTTACCTTCGAGTATGACGATAACGGCGTTCCCCATTGGACGGATATGCTGCTGAATAACTCTGACGGTCTGTCTGTGGGCATTGCGCGCCAGTGCTATGTAACTCTGACCCAGCAGCCCGGCGTTTGCCCCAAGGAAATTGAGGTTTCTCTGCTGGACGACAATGCCCTTGCCGCGGTGGAGATTTGGAGCCAGGTTGGCGATGCAGACTACGATATGCCTAATGTATCCCTGACCTCGGCGGAAAGCAGCCGTGCGTCTCAGATTTACAGTGATCTGGATACCCTCAGCCAGGAAACCTGGTATAAGATTCTCCTGGGGCAGGCGGACATCAGCACCTGGGATGAGTACCTGAGCCAGATGGAAACCATGGGCGTTCAGGAGTATATCGACATCTATCAGACTGCCCTGGATCGTTATAACGCGCGGTAAGCTCGTTTCTGCTCCCTGCTTATTTGAAACAGTCCCCAACACTTGCTATGTCCCCTCAGTACTGGACACCCAGTATTGGGGGGACATTCTGGGGCTAGAATGCAGTTGCCCCCTTGACACGCAACGTGCCAAGGGGGCAAACTTTACGTATTTGTCAATTACCCAATATACCGATGCAGCATAGCAGCGACTTCGCAGCGCTTTGCGTGATCGGTGGGGCGCAGCTTGCGAGGCGAACCGTCGCCACGCAGAATGTCCTGCTCCACAGCCCATTTTACTGCATCGACTGCATAGTCGGAAATCTTGTTTGCATCCGCAAAATCGGTCAGTGCGTTCGAAACCTCCGGCTTTTCGGCATAGCGGTAAAGCATTGCTGCCAGCTGCTCCCGGGTAACCGGATCGTTGGGGGCAAACTTTCCGTCTCCTACGCCGTTTACAACGCCATTCTCGGCTGCCCAGATGACCGGCTTGGCATACCATGTGCCGTCCGCTACATCAGAGAACTTCGAGCTGCCGGTTACCTCCGGCTTTCCAGCCCAGTTGTACAGAATCTGTACCATCTCTGCCCTGCTGAGCTTGTTGTCAGGGCGAAAAATGCCGCCACCGTCACCGACCATCAAACCGCTCTCTACAACATAATCCACATCCAGATGATACCACTGGGAGAATTTCACATCCTTATAATTATGGGTCGGACAATCTTCTCCGGCATCGCACGTGGTCAGCTTCTCGATGCGTTCGGTCTTCGTTTCATTGCAAACCGTGCAGGTATAGGTCTTAACGCCTTCCTTGGTCAGGGTGGGCTTCTGGGTCACCTTGCCGTTGTCCCAGGTGTGACCCTTGGCAGGCACTTTTTCAGGAGCCAGCAGAATCTCCTTGCAAACGGAGCATTTTACTCCAGCAGTCGTTCCGTTCTTGGTGCAGGTTGCCGCTACCGCGGGAATCTCTACCTTGGTATGCCCCTTTGCCGGGACTGCTTCGCCGGCTGCCACGGTTTTACCGCAGACGGTACAAACCTTGTCGCCAGTGTAGCCGTCTTCGGTGCAGGTGGCTGCTTGGGCGTTCTGAAGTTTACAACTATGTCCGGTCGCAGCTACTTCATTTTGCCGCTCCTCTGCACCGCAATCGCAACGATAAATGTCGTAGCCTGCATCGTTACAGGTCGGCGCAACGGTCTTGACAAATTGGAAGTTGTGTTCGTGCTCACCATCGGGCTTCGACTCGGCAATTTCTTCATTCTCATGGGTCAAAGTAAAGCCCTGGTTGTTGGAATATGTTGTTTCCAGCTCCAGATCGTCTGCTACTACATATACCACAGTGTCATTCGGTACATCGACTTCGAACGAAACGATCTCGCCGGTTTTTACTGCGATGCGATCAACAGTTGTAGACGCAAGCTCTTCACCATCCGGCGAATCCTTGCGCAGATGAACCGTAATATTGGTCAGATCCGCAAAGCCCCGGTTGGAAATATATGCAGCAACCTCCGTCAGTTCTTCCATCTGCATCGCTGTCACATCCTCCACCGAAACATCCATGGTCGGCAGTGTGTAGCTTGCCGCATTATCGCTGCTGTCTACATCATTTTCTGCTGTAACCGTTGCAGTAATCTCTCCCGGGACGAAATCACTGGGAAGCTGATAGGAAATTGCATACATTTCCTCTTGACCGGGCTGTAGCGCTTCCGATATGCTCTGAGTTTCCAGTTCCTGACCACCGGCTGTCAGCGTGATGGTGGCATTCTCTACTGCCGTCGTGCCAGTATTCTTCACCGACGCATACATAACAAGCGTACCATTCGGATTCAGCGACAGCACATCATAATCAAGGTCTGTCATTTGCAGATTGCATTCTTTTTCAACCTGATACAGCACAACTCGTGCGCTTTGAACGCCGTCCTCGCCCACAAGGCTTTCCCCTGCGACAATCTCAATGGTTCCATCCTCCAGCATATTGCCGCTCAGTGCGGAAATATACCGGTCCGAGTGAAACAGTGCCACCGGCTCGCCCCATGCGCCGCCGTCATTGATACTTGCATAAATGGTAGTAGAGAAATCATCATTCACATCCGCATAGAGAATTGCTGCTCTTGTTCCATTGCTGACCGCGTAAACGCGATCCGTATCCGCAGCAAGGGCAATCTCATTGCTTCCATCCGTTAAGACGCCGTCATGATACCAATATGCAACATCGTTTACCATAAACGGCTTTGTATCCGGCACATCATTCTCCGAAAGCTGCTGGATTTCACCATTTTGCAGCAGGAAAATCTCCTTGTCTGTGCTGGTTTTCGCGTCGCCATCCGTATCCTGAGAGAAGTAGACAGAGAGTACATCCGTCTCATTTGGCATATACAAACCATCCACTGCGCCAAGATTTGCTGCAAGCTCCGCCACTGTCCATGTCCCGTCGCTCAGACTGGCGCTCATAAGTGCCGTTGTTCCGCTGAGCTGAAGCGGGTCGTTTTCAGAGTTTTGCAGCCAGACTACCGTAGGCAGACCATCGACTACCGTAAGCCCCGGAAGGAAATCCGCCGCTTCATTGGTTTCCACATTTGCAATATCGGTAAATGTCTTTGTCTCGGTGTCAAAACGTGCATATCCAATTTCCATTGCCTTGCAATAATCTGCATAGGTATCTGTGTCTGTCAGCACGCTTCCTGTATTCACCCATACCAGATATGCCGTATTCTGGATACAGCGCAGTACCGGCGACGCATCCGCTGTCCCGTCCTCCTGAACCACAGCGGGCGTACTCCAGCTGGAGCCATCGTAGACGCTGTAATACAGTGCTGCACGGTTGACGTCCAGAGACCGCACCTCTTCCGACACGCTGCCAACCCAAACCATCAGCTTTGTTCCGTCGGCAAAGGTAACAAGCTGGGGCTGGCTGGCGGCGTAGGTATTGTCCTGGATAATCTGTCCGGTAAAGCCGTTGTCGTCCGCCGCAGTTGCCTTGCCGGAGTTCGCCTCAAATGTGCTGTAGTTCTCACTGTCCAGACGGGCGATCGGTTCCATTTCAATCGAGGCGTCGCTTTCATCAGCCGCTTCAACGCTGTATGGGCGGAAACCGCCCGCTCGCTCGTTCCGCTTAAGAAGGAAACCGCCGCCACCGCTTCCGCCGCCAGAAGCGCCACCACCGCCGCCACCGCTTGAATAGCTTTGGTCGTCAGGGAAAAGCACACCGTTTTTCATTAGATAATACTGGTCGCTCTTGTAGTGCCAGAATGAGCCAGAGAATGTGCCGACTTCAAATTTCAAAAGATTAAAATCAAAATCCGCATAGATATTCAGCTTTGAGCGGTCAAAGGGGAGCAGCTGCCCATCCAGATGTCCGGTACCCGAGCCACTGACGCCAATAGACGCAGCTCCACTGAGTCCTGCCGCTACCTTGCCTCCCAGGGTCAGGCTGGCTTTTCCGGCAAGGCTTGCGCCGGTGTCCTCCGGCTTGATGGTTACATCTGTTCCATTGCAGTCTTTTCCGGTGGAAAGCGCCAGCTCCAGCTTTGTTTTCAGTTCGAGCTGCCAGAACCACGGTACCGGTGTAGCGTAGTGCTGCCGCGTGGTGGATATACCGCCCGATACATTTGCCAGCATTCCGGAGTCGGTAAACTCCATGCTTACCAGCTTGCCGTCCTTCCCCAGTTCATAGGTTCCCTCTACGTAGCCCAGCAGCTGGGTGTCTACTGTAACCGCAAAGGAGTTTTTCTGTGTTACAGTTACAATTCCTTTTTCTTCACATCGTTTTAAAATCTTTTCTGCGACCTCGCCGCCTTTTACTGTATCCGGATTTTTCGGGTCACATCCCCGCTTTACATAATCAATCAGTTCCGGCTTTTTACTGTAGTTCTCAAACTTTACGCCCAGCGTTCCCTTAAAGGTACCTGCTGTCTCGCTTGTGGGGGTCATACTTAGTTCAACCGGTACGGAATCATTGAACATATCAAAGGAAAGCGACATGTCTCCCCACATCTCGTCCACGGTGTCATTTTTGGGATTTGTTTTGGTAGTCGATTCTCCACCGTCGATTTTCATGCTCCTCTGAGATGACAGCACATCCAGATAAAGTCCCATGCGATAGCGGTTCCCGCTGCCATCGGTATAACACAAACTGACGGGGTTATCATACGATTTCGTAAAGGTGCCGCCCAACAGCAGGTTCGCATTTTTGCCCTCGTGCAGCGTCATGGTGTTGTCGCCCTGCTCCAGCCAGATTTCTCCCGGCTCAGCACCATTCCAGTTGATATCCACATAGAAGTCATACGCCCTCAGACTATTCTCATAAACTGTTTCGTGGGATGCCGCAAGATTTGTATAGTAAAAGTTATCTCTCCTGACTCCCACAAACTGGACAAACGCCCCCTGTTCGCTATTCGGATGAAGCACCACCTCATGGCATTGATACACCAATTCCCCGGGAAGCTTGTAAGTAAAATAGCCCTCTCTGGAGATGGAAACCTTGTCTGCATCTGCGGTGGGAATATCCGCTTGTGCCCGGTGGCCTGAACCCGTTGAATAGGTCTGATCGCCCACCTGGAGCGTATAGCCGGAAGATTTAAATCTGCTTTCCCCACTGCACCAGATGTCGTACCACACACTGGTCTGCGGGGCGTTGTACTTGCCCTCGTCCACACCGATTGGAGCGTAGTGGATGGTTGCGTTAAGGAGGGGATCATTTTCTTCTTCAATGATTATGCTGGCCCAATCTTCCTCGTTGCCGCCATAATATACATCCGCTAAATTGCTGCAGCCTCTAAATGCAGATCCCCCAATGGACGTTACGCTGTGCGGAATGGTTACATCGGTCAGGCTGCGGCAGAAAGCGAACGTAACGTCTCCAATGAACGTTACACCATCGGGAATCGTTACACTGGTTAGGCTGTCGCAGTCCCAAAATGCAGCGCCTCCAATGTACGTTACGCCATTCGGAATGTCTATGCTGGTCAAACTGCTGCAGTTATGAAATGTATAGATTCCAATGTACGTTACGCTGTCCGGAATGTCTACGTTGCTCAGGCTGCTGCATTCACTAAATGCATAGTCTCCAATGGACGTTACGCCATCGGGAATTGTTACGCTGGTCAGGTTGCTGCAGGAAGAAAATGTATAGTCTTCAATGGTCGTTACACCCTCCGGAATGGTTATGCTGGTCAGGCTGTCACACTTACTAAATGCACTGTTTCCAATGGACGTTACGCCATCGGGAATCGTTACACTGGTTAGGCTGTAGCAGCCGTCAAACGCACTGTTTCCAATGGACGTTACGCTGTCTGGAATCGTTACGCTGGTCAGCCTGCCGCATCCATAAAATGTAGAGGTTTCGATGGACGTTACACCCGCGGGAATGTTTACACGCATCAGCCAACTACATCCATTAAATGCGTGGGTGCCAATGGACATTACGCTGTCCGGAATGGTTACGCGTGTCAGGCTGCTGCAACTACGAAATGCAGCTTCCCCAATGGATATTACACTCTCGGGAATCGTTACGCTGCCCAGTTTGCTGCAGGAAGAAAATGTATAGGCTTCAATGGTCGTTACACCCTCCGGGATGGTTACGCTGGTCAGGCGGCTACAGTTAGCAAACGTCCTGCTTCCAATGGAAGTTACGCTATCGGGAATAGTTACGTTGGTCAGGCGGCTGCAGTCACTAAACGCAGCTTCCCCAATGGACGTTACACTATCTGGAATAGCTATACTGGTCAGACCGCTGCAGTACATAAATGCATGGTTTCCAATAGATGTTACACTATTGGGAATGTCTACGCTAGTCAGGCATCCACATTCAATAAATGTATCGTCTCCAATGGACGTTACACCATCTTCTATCACAACGCGCTGAATTGAGTTAGTGCTGCTACGCCATGGCGCAGATCCCCAATCGTAGTTCTGCATATTGCCAGTTCCGGAAATCGTCAGCGTTCCGCCGCTCAGCGTCCACGTCAGATTCTCCCCGCAAGTGCCGCTGGTTGCGGCATCATCCGCCGCGCTGACTGGCACCACGGCAAACACCAGCATGACCTGCAGCACCGCCAGAAGCAGTGCCAGTCCTCTCCTCATCCTTTTCCTCACTTGCTTCATTCTGTTTCCTCCTCACGGGCTTTCTTGTTTTTGCCAGAATATATGGTAAGTGTATCAAATTTAAACCCAGCCCGCAGTTCATTTGTCAAAACAACACGATTTTTTGTCTAAACAACCGGGTCACGCCGGTTCTGCTTTCTTCCATAAAGGCTGCTGCAAAAACCGGGCATTCCGCAGCCGCAGAAGCGGCTGAACTCGGCAGACTCATTTTCATTTCCATCAGGCAAAGCGCCCCTTCTGATTTCATGCAGCGAAATCAAAAGAGGCGCCCGTTTTATGTCATTGGGAATAGAACATTTGGGTCCTTGGGGAATTACAGCGTGTTTTTATACACCACGCCGTCCTTCATAACCAGCTGAATATTGGTCTGTTCCGCCAGAATCTCCACATCCTCCACCGGATTTCCCTGCACCAGCAGCAGGTCCGCATAAGACCCGACCTCCAGTACACCCAGCTTGCCATCGGGATAGGGATGCTGATAGGTGCAGAGCTTGCCCAGCTCATAGGTGTTTCCGGTCATGGCGCGGATGGTCTTCAGGCTGCCAAACCGGCGTTTAAACTTCCGGATATCATCATGCTGCCGGAATTCCACCGTTGCCAGAGGACGGGATGCATCGGTGCCATAGACAATTGGAATGTCGTACTTGTTAATCAAATCCGTCAGTTGCTGCTCGCCGTTCAGGATGACATGGCGGGGTACCTCCCGCCCGGTGATCTTCGGAGGCGGTCCGTTTTTATGGGGCTCGTTGCCTGCAAACTGCGGTCCCGGGCAGACCCAAATGCCGCTGTCCTTTACCAGCTTTGCGGTTTCCTCATCCATCAGCGTGGCATGTTCAAAGCTCCGAACGCCCGCCTTAGCCGCCCGCTGCATGCACTCCGGCGTATAAATATGGGTCATCACATAGGTGCCATAGTCCGAAGCGCAATCTACCGCCGCCTTGAGCTCCTCAAAGGTGTACTGGGTGGTATAGAAATTGTCGAACTTTGAGGACAAGCCACCGCCTGCCATGATTTTAATCTGAGAGGCTCCCAGAAATAGCTGCTGTCGTACTGCCCGCATCACCTCCGGAACACCATCTGCAATCACCATGCCGCCGTTGCGCATTGCCATTGCCGTATAGCTGCCGTCGCCCAGCCGCTCATCCGCCCGGCTCCTGCGCTCATCCGCATGGCCGCAGGTCTGAGAAATGCAGGCATGAGAGGGGAAAATCTTCGGTCCAGCAATGGTACCCCGGTCAATTTCGCTTTTGAGTCCCACTACCATGCCGCCAGCATCCCGGACAGAAGTAAAGCCCCGCTCCAGCATGGATTTGGCATAGATGGTAGACCGAATTGCCAGCTCGTCAATCCGCATCTGCGACATTTCTTCATCGGTAACGCACAGACCCAGATGCGTGTGAGCGTCCATCATGCCAGGCATTGCCGTGCGACCGTCTCCGTCAATCACCTGGTCAAAGCCCCCGGTTTCCACCGCTCCATGGAGAATTTCCGTCACAAAGCCATCCTCAATTACGATATTCGCCCCGGCATCCAGCTTTGGGTCAAAGCCGTTAAATACACTTACATGCTGAATCAGCGTTTTCATTGCTCTGTTTCCTCCTTCAAATACCGGTCCATCCAGCCTGTAATCTCCTGTAATCTGCGGATACGGGCTTCCGGTCGTCCGGTTCGGGACAAGCCGTGGTTCTCATGGCGGAACAAGCAGGCCTTTGTGTCTACCCCAATGCGATTCAGCGCCGTGTACATTTGCAGCGACTCCACATGATAGCAGCAGTAATCCTCCAGTGCCGCAATAAACAGGGTTGGCGTAGTAGCCTGCTCGGCAAATTTCAGCGGTGACTGCTCCCACAGGAGTTCGTCGCTTCGCTGCTGCCCTGCCAGAAGGCAGCTCTCCGTAAACAGGCTACCATTTCCGGTGGTTGCCTCGTTGGAGATATTATTGGACGTGGATCGCTGGGACGCCGCCGCCGCAAATCGACCCGTATGTCCGATGATCCAGTTGGTCATAAAGCCGCCATAGCTTCCGCCGGTTACGCCCAGCCGCTTATCGTCAATCTGGGGATAGGTCTTCAGCACCTCGTCCACAAAGGTCATAATATCCTCATAATCGATTATGCCGGTTTTGCCGCATACGTCGCCAAAATACTGTCCCCGTCCCAAGCTGCCGGTGGGATTGCAGAACATCACCACATAGCCCTGGCTGGTCCAATACTGCATTTCATGATAGAATACCGTGCCATATGCCGCCCGAGGTCCCCCGTGGATGTCCAAAATCGCCGGATAGCTGCCCTTCTCGTCGAAATTCGGCGGCAGCAATACCAGTCCGTGGATCTCGTTGCCCTCACTGTTGACAAATCGGATTTCCTTGGGCCATACAATTTCATGGGTCTCACAGTAGGCGCTGTTGTACGCCGTCAGTGGGGTCAGCGTCCCGTTTTGGTCCAGCCGATACAGCTCAGAGGGGCGCATATCCAGCACCGCTGCCAGGATAATCTGATTTTCTCCCATGGCAAAGGAGTTAATGGCGCCATATACCTTCAGCAGCGTTTCAGGTTCTCCATGATAAGGATACCGCATCAGCTCCGTATGCTCTTCCACACAGCACAGGAAATACACGGCATCCTCCCATGCTACAAACTGGCATCCGCCTCCATGGGTAACATCCGTTCCAATGGCGTCTCCAAAGGACAATTCGCCGCTGTGGAGCAGGGTCAGCGCACCGGTATCCACATCCATGGCATAGAGGTCATGCATCTGGGCAAGCGTTTTCCCCTGGTCCTGACGGCAGGCAGTTAGAATGATTCGTCCGCCTGCCAGGGCAAAGGCACCGATTTCATAGTGTCCCTGGGGAATCAGGCACCGAGTCTTTTGCGTTCCCACATCATAGACAAATACGCCGTCCCAATACTGCTTCCGGCTGCCATAGGCTGGCCCCGGCAAAGTACACCCGATTCCGTGCCGCATCATAAACCGCCTGGTCCACCTGGAACATTTCTTCTGTAATTCGCTGTACATTTCCTTGGGTATCAGCAAGATACAGCCCCGTGCGCAGCTTATTGATGAGCCCCTGACCGTTCTGCCAATAGGGGAACTCATCCAGGACCCAAACCATGTCGTTTTCCCGTTCAATTGCTCTCCACTCCGCCTCCAGGGCTGGTCCCTGCAATCCGGCTACCCGACGCTGCTCAATCACATTGACCGTTGCCTGTACCAAATAGGTACCGTCCGGAAGTACCGCGATAATCTGACCATAGAAGGGCAGCTGAAGCGCGAGCTCCGCCTGCTTGGTCTTTGTATGATACCGCATGATGGTCGCGCCCCGTCCCGTCCCGGATTTGGAGGTGTAAAGGAACGTCTCACCGTCCAGCCAATAGGGTTCGCCCGGCATCGCATCGGAAAGCTGTAGGGTGCTGCCGCCAACCGACAGATACAGCTCGTGGGTATAGGTGTTATTCGCCAGATCCGGCTGGTGCTTCACCCAGGTATAGCCGTCGCCGCTGGGAGCGCAGGTGGGAGAAGACACCGCCGCAAAGTCCAGAAAATCCATTAGTTTAATCGGTTGCATATTACATATTCCTTTCTCTGGGCAGGATTTTTTGCCGTTTATGCGCCCGGTTCTACCCGGATCATTCCCGTATAGGTCACGCCGGGCACCGGCTGTACCAGTACATCATCCACAAAGACGCGCCCATGGATTCTGGAGCTCTCGTCCATCGTCAGGGAGGAGATAAAGCAGGTCTTCGGTACATTCCACACGGACCCCCGCTGCATATTCAGAATAATCCCTGCCTGATACACCGGCTTCACCTCGCTCTTTACCACCACCAGGCAGTACCATTTCTCTCTGGGCACCTGGGTCATCACCTCGCCGGTTTCCTCATCAAAGTGGTATGCCTCCGCAGTGGAAATTGCGCCGTTATAGATGCAATTTTCCAAGGTAATCCCCAAATTTCTTGCATTTTCGCTGTGGAATCTGGAGCCGCCCATTCTTGCCGGACCCGGGAACGGGTTCTCAGCCTTTGCCGCCGCTTCGATATCCTCCAGGGTTACGGGACCGGTATAACCGCAGGAGTTATAGGTATCGCCATTTACGGTCATATTGGAAAATTTTGCTGTGGAATCCCATTCCTTGCGCACATGGAAAATATCCAGCGCGCCATCGCGGATCAGCTTCCAAGCCGCCGCACGATCTTCCGCGGAGGGAGATTCGGGTGCGGTATAAATCGGCGCATTTACGTCGTCCTCATCCATCATTTGCAGAATTACGCCCATTTCGGAAATCAACGTGGCGTTATCCGCATGGAAGTTCTCTGCGCCGGAGCTCTTAATCGCCACACACATGGCGCCGCAGTGGAACAGGGTGTGATCCTTCACCAGCGCCAAGCCCTTGCCGTTGCCGCGATGGAGCTGCAATCCGGTTTTTCTGCAATAGACCACCGTGTTCTTTTCCTCCACCGGCAGCCCTTCCAGTCCAAACTCGCCCTGGAGATTTTCCGGCGTGCTGGCACAATAAATAACGCTTGCCGCATCATTGGCGCAAACAGCGCTGAAATCCACCGAGGAAACGGTACTGCCCGCAAACTTCACTGTGGTATTGCCGATGGAATAGGTGCCATAGCCCGCAGGATGCCGGAAGGAATGCCCATCGTTGGGGATTTCCCGCGCCAAATCGCCATAGATATGCCGGAATGGAATCGACGCCAGGGTTTCTCTGGCTGCCTGCTCAGAGGAGGTATCCACCTTAGGGTTCAGACCGCCGGTGATGCCAACGAAGCTATTGACCACCGCAGAATATGCGCCCTCGTTATTATCGGTAGACAGTACGCCCCACTTTTCCGCCAGGATCTGGCTGTTATAGTAGGTCACCACGCCCTTATCCAGGAGGTTGGTGCAGCGGCAGTTTCCTTCAAAGCCCCCCTGCTTCGGTGCCATTCGCATATCCCCGGTAACGGTATCGTAGCCGGTGCGGAATTCCTTTTCAAAGGCTCCGTCGGTGGTCTGAAGGCGGCTGTTCTTCACCAGCACCCTTGCGCTGCCGCCCACCACCATTGCCGAACGAACCGTGCCGTGATTCTTGATGTCCGCATGATCCACCGTGGTTTCTGTGGCATCGCCTACCATCAAAAGCGCCGCACCCATGCCCTGGAAATCGTCCCGGCTGTTGCCGTCAAAGCGCACCTTCAAGCGGTCAATTTCGTATCTGGAGCCGGGGATTTTGCCGTTTACAATAATCCCGTTAAAGTCGTTGCTGCCATAGCGGTTGGTCGGCGAACCATCCGAGCGCAGGAGAATTCCCTGCTCATCCTGATGCCAAGCCGCATCAATGCTCCGCTCGGGCACCTTTTTACCGTCCTCGATATAGAGCGCCGTGCGATAGGGCTCGCCCCAGTCATTCCACCAGTTGGGACCGATGGGTCGCGTATCCTCGCCGCCTCCGAAAAACTTGCCCCGAGGCGCCAGATAGCGATACAGCTCATATCTGGGCGACAGGCTCAGCCGCACATCGCCGGAATAATCCCATCCGCCGGTAATGGGCTGGAACACACCATCCACCGTCAGCGTCACCAAATAGCCGTCCGGTCCTGCCACAAATACCTTTTCCGGCAGCCGCAGATGATCCATGGACTGCTCCCGGTCTACATAATATAGATACGGAATCTCTCCCGTGCCGTCGGAGGCATGAATGGCAGCAGCCAGCAGTTGAACTGCAATTTCCCGCGTCAAAGGCTCGTGACTGTCAAACCGCTGGAGCACCTGTGTTCCCTGACCGCCGAGCTTTTCCGCCGCCATTGCTTTGGCTTCGGCAACGGTGATGCCCTCCTCGATCCGCTCTACCGCAAAGATATCCTTTTTGTATCCGCCGCAGGCTGCCATCAGCATCCGAATGAATGCACTTTTTGCCAATTTTCGGTCACCGCCGAAGATAAATCCGTCTTCTGCCGGGATTCCACGGTAAATATCCAGGGTTACAAGCAGTGCCGCAGCTTCTTTCTCTTGAATTTCTGAATAATCCGGGTATAATGAAGCTTTAAGGACACCCTTCGGCGTATCCTCGCCGCCGTCGTGGCGTTTGTACAGCTTCTGTACTTCTTCGTCAAATTCCAGCTTTGTTGCCGTCATATCCATCAGAACCTACCTCTCTTTTCATTATATATTTGCTGATTGCTCCGCCGTTCGGGAAAGGAACATGCTTATGCCCTCAAATTATGAATTCGGCTATATCGACTACTGCATCACCCAGCTGTCCGCCGTGGAGGATGCATTCAATATCTATCGGGAAACCGGCTCGCTGGATGCGCTGAATCGCCTCAACGCCAACGCCGAATCCAAAACGTTTTTGCAGAAATGGCTGGACATCGCCAAGCTGCCGGAGACGGATCGGGTGTTGGCGCAGCTTCAGTCCGATTCCTTTAATAAATCGCGTCTGTCGCCTTATGCGGATATTATGCTCCACTGCCAAAAGGACTGGCGCAATCCGCTGGATCAGATGAAAAAACAGGGAAACATTGTTTCCCTGAATCTGACGCAGCAGCGCGTTGCGGGTGAAATTTTGGAC